>JANNWK010000891.1:0-18946 GCA_031408355.1 Myxococcales bacterium | reverse complement strand
TGTCTTCGCCGTGGTGATGATCGCTCTGCTTGCGGCGCTCAATCGCTACGTTTTCCGTGCGGCCAAGCGGACGTTTCGGCTTGGGCCAGGCCTGCTCAGGGCGCTTTCGGGGGTGTTGTGGGTCTCGATTCTAGCCATGGTGCTCACGCGCGTGGCTGAGCGGCTGTGGTTCGAACCACCGGTGAGGGCCGTGCAGGCGGTCGCTGCTACGGTTCAACTCGCGGTGATGATCACGGCGGTATTGCTGGCGGCGGTCGATCTTTCGGGGCTCGTGCAGCGCGTGACCGGCCGACTTTGGGCAACCGGGTGGACGCGAGAGCGCGTCGTGCCCGGCGAAGCGTCGCCCGTGCCGGCGGCTCCAGAGCTACCGCGCCGCGCCTTCATCGCGCAGGCCGCAGCCGGTTCCGCCTTTCTGATCGGCAGCGGCAGCTCGCTGTACGGGGCGCTGGCCGGGCGGCACGACTATTCGATCGAGCACGTTGCGCTCAAAGTTTCGGATCTCTCCAGGGCTTTCGATGGCTACAGCATCGCGCAGCTTTCCGACCTGCACATCGGCACCTTTGTGGGCGAAGCGGAGCTTTCGATCGCCGAGGACCTGCTACGCCAGGCCAAACCCGATCTGATCGTGCTTACCGGCGACCTGCTGGACCACGACCCTCGCTTGGCGGAGCGCTTGGGACGCTTCGTGCGTCGCCTCGGGCCGATCAGTCGCGACGGGGTGGTCGTGATTTCCGGCAACCACGATTTTTTCGCCGGCATCGAGGCCTTTGAAGCCGCCGTGAAGACAGCGGGCGGCCGATTGCTGCGAAACGAGGCAGAGGTCATCGGCGACGCGTCCGCTGGGTTCGCGTTGCTGGGTGTTGAGGACGTCTGGGCTAGGCGGCTGGGCGGTGGTCCGGATCTGGCGAGAGCCGTGCGCTCGCTGCCCCGGCTAGGGGGAAAGCTGGCTCCTGCTCGAGATCTGCCGCGCGTGCTGCTTTGCCACAATCCCTCGTTCTTCAAGGAAGCCGCAGGCAAGGTCGCGCTCCAGCTGTCCGGTCACACGCATGGCGGTCAGGTGAACCTGGGCGTGCGGCCCGCCGACTACCTGCTGCCGGGCGGTTGGGTGGCGGGTCGCTATCAGCTCAATGGCTCCCAGCTCTACGTCAACCGAGGCTTCGGGACAGTGGGCCCGCCCGCGCGGATCGGCGCGCCGCCCGAGGTGACACGCATCGTGCTCACCGCGTGACAGCGCGCCCAACGCGGAGCAGCTCTACGCGGCGCGAAAGCTGAGCGCACCGAGGAAGTCGCGCTTGCTGAGGGCCACGCCGTTGTGCCTAAGGATGGCGTACACGTGCGTTGCGTGAAAGAAGAAGTTGGGAAGCGCGTGTTCGAGAAAGTAATCGGCTCCGCTCATGGTCTTGCCTTCCCAGCGCGGTTGCGTGATCGAACGCTCGGCGGCTCCCACGAAATCGGCGCCAGACAAGCCATCCAGGTAGGCGAGCACGCTCCGCACGCGGCTTCTGAGGTCCTCCAGGGTCTGTTCGTTGTCGTCGTGCTTCGGCGCTTCCTTCCCGCTCAGGCGTGCCGCCGAAAGCTTGGCGGTGTCGCAGGCAACTTGAAGCTGCTTCGCGAGCGCGAACTGATCGGGCGCAAGCCTTTGCCCAAGCAAGACGTTGCCGTCGAAGCCCTTCGCCTTCGCGTGAGCTTCGGCCGATTCGAGGCACTTTTCGAGCTGGCCGAGGGTTTTCTTCATTTGCCCAATAATTTCGAAATACATGGGCGGAAGGTAGGCGAGACTCCGCGTGTCCGCCAGGCCTCGCTAGAAGAACTGACCGCCTCATGCCAGAGTTCCGGCAGGCGCGGATGTGCGGACGCTATTCACAGACTGCCGAATTTAGCGAGCTTAAGCTGGAGCTTGCGCTGGACCGGCTTGAGCTGTTTCGAGAGTTCCGGCCTACCTACAACATTGCTCCCTCCTACGGCTCAGGGTCGGAGCAACTGTTCGTGGTGCGAGACAGCGAGGACGGCGCGCACGTGGGCAGGCTCGGGCGCTGGTGGCTGATTCCAAGCTACTGGAATAGGCCGCTGCGCGCCCTACCAACCGCTTTCAACGCGCGGGCCGAGGAGCTCAGCAAGAAGCCATTTTGGCAGGGCGCGTTCAAACGGCAACGCTGCCTGGTGCCAGCGACGGGTTGGCGGGAGTTCAAGCCCGAACGAGGGCGCAAGCAGCCCTATCACTTTCAACTTGATCGCGGGGTTTTCGCCTTCGCGGGCCTGTGGTCGAGCTGGACGTCGGCCGAGGGCGAGTTGGTCGAGTCCTTCGCCATCATCACGACCGAGCCCTGCGCCGCCGCTTCCGCAATTCACGACCGGATGCCGCTCGTGATGCCAGGAGACTTGTCCCGGGCGTGGCTCGACCCGGCAAACGATGGCAGCGCGCTCCTGGCCGAAGCGTGCGCTGGCAGCCGGCGTTTGAAGCTAGAAATATTCCCCACCAACCCGCTCGGCAACAACGTGCGCTTCGAAGGCCCGGAGGTCGTTGAGCGCATTGAGCTAGCTGTGCGCGCCACGCCGGACGAGCCGGCTCCGGTCCAGCTGAGTCTCTTCCCAAAGTAGCCTCCAGGAGCTAGGTGACTCGCTCAGGAAAGTCCGCTAGGTTGCGCCCCTGATGGGCGAAGACGGCGGTGCTGGTTCTGAGAACGCGGAGTATCAAGCGGGCTTGAACGGTGGGGCGCGCCCGCGTCGCCCGGTGCCGGAGCGAACCGAACCCTTGCGCGGCTTCCTGAACCTGTACGCGCCGGGCAAAGCGGACAGGTTTGCGCCCCGGGTTGGCGCCCCGCCGAACGAGCCACCCGCTGCGCCCGAACCCGCCGCAGCGAGCGGCGGCGATGCAACGGGTCGAGTGATTCGCGAAGGCTATCGCATCGTCGAGGACAACCTGCGGCGCGGTCGCCAGGCTGCGGCTCAGCTTCGCGGAGTCCGCCGTGACGTCGTGGATGCAGCGACGCGGCTCGAACCGCAGAAGCTGGTGAGCGCGTTCTCGCAGACCTTCTTGGACCCTGCGCTCACGCAGCAATTTCTTGAGCTGGCGCGGAGCTGGATCAGCCTTCTGGGGGTGGGCCCTGCGACGTCAGCCACGGTCGCGCCCGCGCAGGGTTCGGATAGTGCGAGTGCTGAGCGCGTGCCGCTGCATCCCCAAGAGCGTTCGGATTACGCGCGTGACCCGATCAGCTCGGGCAAGTTGTTGAGGCTGCGCCAGACAGGTGAGGACGAGTGGCTGGGCGATCTCGAGATCGACGGCAAGGTGCGGCGCGTTCATTTGCGCGCCGTGGATGGGGACCTGTGAGGTATGAGTCTCACGGCTTCCCTCGTCTCTGAAACGCTGAGCTCGTACGCGGGGGTCGTCACCGACGAGATGCGCCGTTACTTGCCGGGCGACGAGCGCGCCGACCTGCGGCGCTACTTGTACGATCTGGTTGCCGACTACCCTCGCCGTTGGGGCAAAATGATGCGTCCCAGCATTTGCTTGGCGACGGCGCAGGCATTTGGTGCGCCGCTCTCGCTGGCGCTGCCGTCGGCCGTGTCCATCGAGCTTTTGCACAACTCCCTGCTGATTCACGACGACATCGAGGACGGTAGCGACGAGCGGCGAGGTTCGCCAACGCTACATCGTTTGCACGGTCTGCCGTTGGCGTTGAACGCCGGCTCGGCGTTGAGCCTGCTCAGCCTTTACCCGCTCTTGGGCGAAAGCTCGCGGGATCTCCCGTCGACCGTGACCCGGCGTATCCTGCAGGAAACGATGCGCGTGGGGCAGGAGTCCGCGGAAGGGCAGGCCCTCGAGCTCGGGTGGTGCCGAGACAATCGCTTGGACGTCTCCGAACAGGACTACTTGGAGCTGGTCCTGAAGAAGACTTGCTGGCTTGCCACGATTCACCCGCTCAGGGTGGGGGCGCTCTTGGCTTTGGGTGAGGCCGCCGAACTCGACAGCTTCGTCTGCTTTGGCTTCTTCTTGGGCGCCGCATTCCAGGTGCACGACGACGTTCTGAACTTGGTGGGCGACACCAAGAAGTACGGTAAGGAACTCGCGGGTGACCTGTGGGAGGGCAAGCGCACCCTGATCCTGAGCGAGCTCTTGGCGCGTTGCTCGGAGGAGGAGCGCGCCGAACTCACGCGCTTTTTCGGGCTTGCGCGACAGGAGAAGACCTCTCGGGCGGTCGCCTGGGTGCTTGGGCTGATGCACCAGTACGGCAGCATTGAGGCGGCTCGCGCCACCGCCGAAGCGCTGGCCGGCGCCGCCCAGCACGAGTTCGAAAAGGCCTTCTCGGGCGCCCCGGAGTCGCGGCACAAGGAGTTCCTACGAGGGTTGCCCACCTGGGTATTCGAGCGCGGCTCATGAGGCGTAAGCGATGAGTCGAGATAGCTATCTCTACGACGTGGGCGGCGCGCCAAGTGTGCCGCCGTTTCGATTCAGTGGCGTTCGGATGCGCATGTTCCCGCTGCGTGCGAGCCTGAGCCGGCTGCGGGAGTTCTGTCACCGCTACCTCAATGGATTTCCTGATGTCGCTGAGTTTCGCCCGCTCGACGGCTTCGTGGAGTTGGTGGTGCTCGAGTACCCGAGCATCACTTCGGTGGAGCAGCCGGCCTTCGCCACCTACGGTCAAACCGAGATCTTCTTCCTGGTTCCGGTGATGTGGAAGGAGCGAGCGACCGGCAAGCAGCATTTCGCGGTCATTACGCCCTACATCTTCGTGGACAACCCGGTCTCGGCGCGCATCGGTAGAGATCTCTTCGGTTGGCCAAAGGAGCCGGCCTGGTATCGGCGCGAGGCCGCAGCGACGCACTCGGGTCCGGGTCTCGCCACGCAGCTCGTAGCGGTCGACACGGAAGTGTTGAGCGCGAATGGTACGCGGGCCTCCCGCTTGCTGGAGATCGACGATCAGCCGGATCGGGAGTGGCTGAGCTACGGCAAGGAGATGGACGGCGACGATTTGCCTCTGGATCTGAACGGCATCCTGCGGCTCTGCTCGCGTCCGTGGCAGGGCCTCAGCCGCGGCATGGCCCTCTCGAAGCGGGCCCTGATGGATCTATTGACCCAGCCTAGGACGCCGTTCGACCTGCTGAACATCAACGTGAAGCAGATCCCGCAGCTCGATCCGGAAGGCACCGCTGCGTACCAGGCGCTGACTGTGACGCCGCTTCGCACCACCCGACTGACGGGCTTCGGCCTGATCGGTGAACGCAAGCAAGTGCTCGGCGACCCTTCTGGTGGGTGCGTTGTCCGGGTGTTCGAGGATCCAACATGGCCTGTCGTGACCAAGCTCGGGCTCCGCTTCGAAAGCTCTGCGCCCGAGAGCAGCAAGCCGGGCGCGCGCACCATTTATCGCTTCAAGCCGGTGTTTCCGCTCTGGTGTTCAGCCGACATCGACCAACACGAGAGCCGCATCTTGGTGAGTCGTGGCACGCCCGCCAGCGCTGCGCTCGGCGGCACCACTGGGCCACGCGTGCCCCTGAACACGGCGCTAGGCTCGCGGCCCCTCCTGGGAGCGACCAGCGGAACGACGCTTTCCGGCGTCAAAGTGCAGCTGTTCTCGCTCCGCGCCGAGCCCGAAGCGCACCAGAAAATCGTGGACGAGCTGAACGGCATCGAGACCGACTATTGGTTCGAGTTACCCAAGTCAGGAGCGGCAGCCGGTAGCATGGCGAGCGTTGTGCTGTCGGTCGCCACGTTTGAGGGTATGAGCTCGGACCGTTTATCGCTCGCGGGTTGGCACGGCACGGTGGTGGAGCTGTTCATGCCGATCCGCTACCGCCGCCATGGGCAGTCAGAGGCGGAGGCAGTGAGCGGGTTCTTCTCTCACGCCGGGTTCGCCAACAGTAGCGCGCTGGCCAATAGCATTCACGACGTGCTCGGCGGCAACGTGATGTTGGCGAAGATGCGCCGCGGGGACACGGCCACCATCGCGCAGGGCGTCGACAATCGACTCCATGTTTTTCGATTGAGCGCCAGCGTGGTGCCGCAGTTTCAGTTGGGCGAACGGGCCCAGGTGCTACCGATCATCGACGTCTTCGGGCGGCCTCGGCCGGCAGGTGAAGCCGCCAGCCTGGCGTCCCCCGTGATTCAGCAGAGCGGGCTGAACGTCGTGGACCTGCCCTGTGTGCCGATCCTGAGGCTCAAGCAACTCCCCTCCGCTGAAGACTCCAGCCGGTGCTCCTACCAGGCGCTGGTGAAGAGTGAGTGGCTGGGGGCTCGCGGCACGCCGGAGGATGTCGGTATCGATCACGACATCCGACTGTTCGGCTACGACTCGCTGAACCTTGTGCGACGCCTTGGTCTGGACAGGACCGAGCCAGCCGTCGTTGCTCGCATCGCCGAGCGCACCGACGACCACCACGATCGCTGGCAGGTCTATTGCCGACCCTTCGCCGAATCCCTGCTCGTACTGAGCGGCGAAGTGGCGCTGCGCTCACAAGTCCTCTGGGAGCGACGGCTCGGCTGAGCCCACCCGCTTGGTTGCCAATAGGCAGAGGATGTCAGACGGACCTCACAAGGTGGCCATTGTCGGCGGTGGTTGCGCTGCGATGGCCACGGCCTTCGAGCTAACGCGTCCCAGCCTGGCCGGGCGCTATCAGGTCACGGTCTATCAGCAGGGCTTTCGACTGGGCGGCAAGGGCGCTTCCAGCCGCGGCGCTGCCGGACGCATCGAGGAGCACGGGTTACACCTCTGGCTCGGCTTCTACGAAAACGCTTTTCGGATGATGCGTGAGTGCTATGCCGAGCTCGCGCGGGATCCCGAAACGTGTCCCGTGGTGAGCTGGCGGGATGCATTTGAACCCGCGTCCCACGTGGGGATCGTCGATTGGTCGCCCGACTCCGGGTGGGAGCCCTGGACGGCCGTGTTTCCCCCGCTACCGGGCGAACCAGGTGACGATTTTTCGCGAGACAACCCGTACACGGTGACTGGCTACGTCGTGCGCATGCTGGAGGTTCTGCGCGCGCTCCTCGGCGCGGCCACGCAGAAGGTCGAGCCCGGCCGGCCTGACGCGAGCGAATTTGCGAACGCGACCCCGCTTGAGAAGCTGGGTACTTTGCTGCGCTATTGGCGGCTGGCCGCGCTAGCGGGAGCGGGCGAGCTGCTAGCTGTTGTCGAGCAGCTCTCCCAGGGCCAGGTCAGCGAGGCCGCGGCTCCGCTCGGGTCACTGCTTGACCGTCTGCAGGCCGGCTTGCTGACGGAGCGTGCGCGGGTGATGGAAAGCGGACAGGATGCTCGACGGGTTTGGAACGTCCTGGAACTCGTGTTGGCGATTTTTCGCGGCCTGCTGCGCGAAGGTACGCTGCTCGATCCCCGCGGGCTAGACAGCTTGGATGACTACGATATTCGTGACTGGCTCAGGAAGCACGGCGCTTCGGAGGAGGCGCTAGGCAGCGGGTTTGTCCGCGGCCTGTACGATCTCGCGTTCGCCTTCGAAGCGGGGGACATCGCGCGGCCGGGTATCGCGGCTGGGCAAGCCTTGCGCGGCGCCTTGCGCTTCTTCTTCACCTACCGCGGCGCGTTCTTCTGGAAGATGCGCGCCGGCATGGGCGAAATCGTATTCGCCCCGCTGTATGAGCTGCTGCTGCGGCGAGGCGTTCGCTTTGAGTTCTTCCATCGACTCGAGGATGTCCGACTATCGGCGGACGCGGAGCCCCACGTAGCGGCGCTTGAGTTCGACCTGCAGGCTCGCATCGTGGGAGGCGTGGGCTACGCGCCCCTGATCGACGTCGGCGGTTTGCCGTGCTGGCCCACCGAGCCGGACTTCGCTCAGCTGGAGGACGGAGCACGCCTCGCAGCCGAGGCTTGGGATTTCGAGTCCTTCTGGGACCGACGCCGCACAGCCAGCAAGACGCTGGAGGTTGGGCGTGACTTCGACTTCGTCGTGTTGGGCGTCGGCATTGGCGCCCTGCCGCACGTATGCTCTGAGCTCCTCGCGCGCGACGCGCGTTTTCGCGAAATGTGCGCACACGTAAAGACGGTCGCGACGCAAGCCGGTCAGGCCTGGTTGGCCTGTGATCTGCCGGCGCTCGGCTGGCCATTGCCCTCGGTGACTCTCTCCGGATTTGTGGAGCCCTTCGACACGTGGGCCGACATGAGTCACCTGATCCCGCGCGAGCTGTGGCCGGTTCAGGGCCGGCAGCCCCAGAGCTTGGCGTATTTCTGTAGTGTTCTGCCCGACTTGCCCGATGAGCCCCCCCGGCCGGGGCCCGGTGAGTTCGTGGCCTACCTGCCCCACGTACGAGCTCAAGTGTGCGATCGCTTCACCGAGTTCCTCGGTCAGCAGGTGCAGCACCTTTGGCCCAAGGCTGCCACGCCGGAGGCGGGTTTTCGCTGGGAGCTCTTGATCGCCCCTGAGCCCAAGCTCGACCGCAGCCTCGTGGGGCCGGAGCGCGTGAGGCATCAGTTCGTGAGCGCCAACATCAGCCCGACGGATCGCTTTACCCTATCGCTGCCGGGCAGCACCAAGCACCGCATCTCGCCGCTCGACAGGACCTACGACAACCTCAGCATCGTGGGTGACTATACGGCCTGCGGTTTCAACGAATCCTGTGTAGAGTCGGCGGTGATGTCGGGTCGCTTGGGCGCGCACGCGATCGCGCAGAGCCCGTCGCTTGAGGCCATCGTCGGCTACGATCACCCGTAGATCGGCCAGGGTGCCGCCCGCCGTGGCGCGTCGGACTCACAGCCGGTCGAGTAACGCCTGGGCCCGCCGAAACAGGGGCGCTTCCGGGGCCACATCCAGCTTCGACAAAGCGGAGGAGACGAGCCCGCGCGCCTGCTGGTTTCGCTCGGCTTCCGCGGCAAGCTCCGCGAGATCGATGGCGGCCTTCAGTTCAAACAGCGTGTGGCGACGCTCGGCCGCGACGCGCTGTGCGGCCTCAAGCTCAGTCACGACCTCCGCCTCTGGCCTGCCGAGCGCCTTCAGCGCCCGGGCTTTCCAGCGATGCAGCTCCGCATCGTAGAAGTGGTCCAGTCCGGTAGCCGACGCGCCGAAGCCGTGCTCGATCGCGCCGAGCGCGTCAGCGGCCGCTCCAACTTCGAGCAGCGCTTCAGCCAGCCAACTGAGCCAATACGCGGCGGGCGTGCGGGCGCCGACCGCGCCAAGGCCCGTCAGGCTATCGCCGATCGTCTTGAGCGCCTCAAGGTCCTTGTGCTTGCGAACTTTGCCTGCTGCCACCGTGATGGCCGCGAGCGGCAGCAGCTGAGCGAAGCCGTGTTCTTGGCAGCAGGCGGCCAGCCGCTGCGCCGTATCGAAGGCGCGGTCGTCGGCGCCCAGCTCATGGTCGAGCATACAATCGTAGAGCAGCGCCATGGCGTGGGAGAATGGATCGTCGAGCCCCGACATCAACGAGACGACGGCCAGCGACTCCTGCCGCGCAGCCCCCGGCTTGCCAAGTATGGCCCGGGCGAATGGGCTCAGGATCCGAGCGTACGCGCCGCCACAGCCGCCGTAGGTCGTCACCATCCAGCCGTGATCTTTGGGGTCGTAGGCCGCTGCCTCGTAGTGCTGCAGCGAACGCTGAAACTCGCCGGTGAACCAGTGAAAGGTGCCGAGGCAATTGTGCGCCATGCTGCGATCGAGTCGCCGCAGGCTCTCGGCAGCGAGCAGTCGTTCGATGCGGTCGGCATACTTGAGCGTGGCAGGCTTGTCGCCGCGCACTACGTGGACGTTCCAGACTCCGCGGATGATCGTGAACGGGACGTCGGTCAGGGCTTGGCACAACTCGTCGGCTCGGGCGTAGGTCCGAGCGACCGGCGGGGCCGCGTAACCGTACAAGGCCTGTTGGATCGCCCCGCGGGCTGCCAGGATCTCCAGCTCGCGCTCGTCCCGCTCCTGGCTTGCGCTGAGCCTCGAAAGCAGGCCGAGGCAGCGCTCGTACGCCTCATCCGCCTCCCTCAGGCCGTAGCGGGTCGAGGCTCGCTGAGCCGCTCGAAGCCACAGCTCAAGCGCCCGCTCAAGGGCGCCGGCCCCTTCGGCGTGACGAGCCAACAACTCCGGTTGCTCGGGTTCGCCGCGCGGCGAGGTGCCGCCCAGCGCCTCCAGCACTTCGCCGTGCAGGGCCTGCCGACGTGGCTTCAGCATGGCGTCGTAGACGGCGTCCCGGATCAACGCGTGCCGGAACTGCCAGCTCGCTTCCTCGCCCGAATGGCCGACGAGTTCCACCAAACCTTGACGCTCGAGCCGCTGCAGCAGCGCGTCGCTGCTTTCGACAGAAAGGTGAGCGGTGCGGCGGAGCAGGGGCAACTCGAACTCGCGCCCGATGACCGAGGCTACCTCCAGCGCCGCGCGGTCCGCACCGGCCCGGTGGATCTGCGCGGCGAAGAGATCCCTCAGCGAAAATGGGACGTCCCCGCTGGCGGGCGGCCTGTCGTCGGTTGAGGTCTGCTGTAGCGAGCGCGAGACGTGCTCGAGGAACAGCGGCACACCCTCGGAACGCTCGACGATACGCGCCACGAGATCGCTCGGCAGCTGCGACGTCCCAGAGGCCCTTCGAACCAGCTGGGCGGACTCCTCAGCCGACAGCGCGCCAAGCTGAAGGACCGTCACGTTCGCGCCCGTCAGGCCACCGGCGGCGAACTGGGGGCGAGCCGTTACCAGCACCACCAGCGGCAGCTTGCCGATGCGCCCAGTCAAACGCTCCAGCAAATCGAGCGTCGATGCGTCCGCCCAGTGCACGTCTTCTATGGCGATCGCCAGCGGTTCTTTCTCCGCGAAGCGCTGAAGCAGGGCTGTGATCTTCGTCAGGGTGAGCTCCCGTCGGCGCTCAGGGCTCTCCCAATGGGGCGGCAAGGAACTGTGCTCCGTTGGCAGCCGCAAGAGCGATTCGAAGTAGGGCAACACTTCTTCGGGGGCCAAGCCGACGCTGCGGAGCTTGCCCTGCGCCTGCGAGCGACGCTGCTGACCCTCGGTGACGCGCGCGATCCCTAGCAGATCCATCACCAGGTCAGCCATCGGGGCCAGCGGAGTGTTGGTCGACTCCGGAGTCGCGCGCACGAAAACCCAACGCAGCCGATGCGCTAGTCCGTCGCGTACCGCATGGAGCAGGCACGATTTGCCAATCCCGGGCTCACCCTGCAGCACGACGAGCTTGCCCTGCCCCGCGATGGCGCGCTCGCAGGTCCGGTTCAGGAGCGAACGCTCCTCGTCTCGGCCGACGAGCGCGGCGGCGCTTCCGATGCGGCTGGCGTCGCCCAAGCTGACGAAGGGCCTGAAGCGCAGCTCCCTGCCTGCCACGGAAACGCTGACTGGGTCGCCGAAGCTGGCGAGCCCCTGTAGCATTTCGCAGGCGACTTCCGTGACTGCGATGTCGCTTCTGGGAGCCAGATCGCGTAGGCCCTGGGCTGCACTGAGCAGGCTCCCGATCTCAAGCTGCAGGGTCTTGCCCTCTTCAAGGACGACAGCCGTGCCAGCGTGGATCGCTACCCGCGCGCCGACCTTGGCGTTGGGACCGAGGGCGCTGGCCCAGGCGCGGATTCGCAGCGCTGCGCCGGCTGCTCGCAGCGCCGAGTCCTCATGCCGCTCTGGGTAACCGAAACAGAGTACATACTGGTGTCCGACGGAGAGCTGGACGGACCCACCCAGCTCGTCGCAGGCGTGCTCCACGGCACGTCGATAGTCCTGCCTGAACTGGAGCAGGAGCTCGGGATCGTCGGCGCCCGCCAGCAGCGTAAGATCACTGGCGACGAGGACGACCTGCCGTCGTTCACCGCGGCCTGAGCTCGGCACGCCGCTCGTGCGCTGAGATTGACCTACGATACCCGCCAAGGCCGACGCCAACTGGTGCGCGCTACTCTTGCGATCTGCCGGCGCTTTTGACAGCAGGCGTTCGACCAAACGCGACAGACTGCTCGGGACGTTGGGGTCTAGATCGTGGAGCGGCGACGGCGTGAGCGCTCGGACGCGATGCAGGGTTTCGCGCAGATCGCGGCCGAGAAAGGGCGAACGACCGACGACGACTTCGTGACAGAGGATACCGAACGAGAATAGGTCCGAGCGCGTATCAGTCGCCACTCCCAGCGTTTGCTCGGGCGACATGCTGTGAGGAGTTCCCGCGAACATGGGCTCGCTGACGGCCAACTCGTTGTCTCGGATCGCAATCCCGAAGTCGGTGATCTTGGCGACTCCCTCGATCGTGAGCAGCACATTCTCCGACTTGAGATCTCGATGGACGACGCCTCGGTCGTGGGCCGCGGCGAGGCCGAGCGCGACCTGCCACAAGATGCGCAGCCCTTCCGCCAGTGGGAGCCCGCGCCGAATCGCGCGATACAGGGTCTCTCCGTCCACGTACTCCATCACGATGAAGTCGTTGTCATCGGTTGAGATGAAGTCGTAGACACGGCAGACGTGCGCCGATTCCACGGCCGCCGCTACGCGCGCCTCCGACAGCTCCGTGCCCTTCGGGAGCTCCTTGATGGCCACATGGCGCTTCAGTACCGGGTCGAGCGCGAGCCAAACCTGGCCCTGTCCGCCTCTCCCGAGCAGTCGCTCAATCTGAAAGCGCCCGATCAGCCTGCCAGCAGGAGACTCTACCGGTCGCGTGCTTGTCGCATCGGGGGCGTCGGGTTGGCTCCCGAGCGTGTGCTCGGGGGCCGGGCGAATTTCGGAGTCGTCCCCCTGACCCGAACCGATGAAGGTTGAGTTGATCGTCTCGGCGGCGTCTTCCGCTGCTTCCGGGGCGCTGCCAGGGTGGCCGTCTTTGGGATTCGACTTGAGAACGACCATCACGCACCACGTTTTTGGGGCGACTGTGCTCGGGGAGAGCGCAGGAGACTAACATGCCTCGCCTGCGCTCGGAAGCTGGCGCGCAAGGGCGCTCGCCCCCGCGTCTCAGCCGAAACGTCGGGCAGTCCTCGCTTTGGCCTTCTCTGCCTCTATCTGCCGGTTCTTCGGCGTGCCCGTCGTCTCAAGCGAGTCCACGAGGCGCCGGGTGACGGCGGTGATCTCCTCTACGGCCTGCTCGAACGCCAGCAGATTCTTGCCGTTCGGCTGCCGCTGCCCGCTCACCTTGCGCACGTACTGTAGGGCCGCGGCCGACACCTCCGCGTCGGTGGCGGGTGGCTCGAAGTTGAAGAGCAGGCGAATGTTGCGGCACATGCGCCCAGGATAGCGCCGCCCGGCCGCCAGCACGGTACAAGATGTTCATGCCGACGACTGATACCGACCTCGAAAATCGAACGGCGCTGGTGGCCGGTGCGACGGGCCTGGTTGGGCGCGCGCTCGTCCAAGAACTTCTGGCTAGCGCAAGCTATCGAGCGGTCCAGGTATTGGTGCGGCGCGCCGCACCGGAGTTGGGCGAGCACGCCAAGCTCGAGGTTCAGCTGGTGGACTGGGACGCCCTGCCGGAGCCGCTGCCGTTCGCTCACGACGTGTATATCGCGCTGGGCACGACGCTCAAGGTGGCGGGCTCGGAGCAGGCGTTCCGGCGTGTTGACTACGACTATGTCGTCGGCGTTGCCCAGGCGGCGCGAGCAGCCGGCTCCACGCGCCTCGCTGTGGTTTCCGCGCTCGGTGCCGACGCGAGGTCTGGCGCACTCTACAATCGAGTGAAGGGGGAGATGCAGGAGGCGGTGGCGGGCCTGGGCTACGCCAGCGTGCTCTTCGCCCAGCCGTCGCTACTGCTGGGCGATCGCGCGGCCCTCGGACAGCCGCCGCGTCGAGCTGAGGCCTGGGCGCAGCGCTTGCTGGCGCCCCTTTCGGGCCTGATCCCGGCTGGAGTTCGACCGATCAGCGCCTCCGCTGTCGCCAAGGCCTTGGTCGCGGCGACCTTGCAGGCCGAGCCCGGCGTCCGCGTTCTGGCGTCCCGCGAGCTACAACCCGTCGCGGGCGCCTAGAACGCACCGTCGAGGGTTACTTCGCCCGTGACGCCCGTCTGGTACGAGGCCACTCGGCGCTCGAAGAAATTGGTGAGTTCCTGCACGTCCTGCAGCTCCATGAAGGACAGCGGATTCTTCGAACCGTAGCGCTTGGGCATGTTGAGCTGGAGTAGTCGCTGGTCGGCCACGTATTCGAGGTAGCCGCGAACGTCACGCAGCGACAACCCTGCGAGGCCCTCGCCCAGCAAGTCCTCCGCAAACAGCGTCTCTGCGTCGACGGCTTCCTCGAGCATCGTCACCACATCGCGCTGCAACTCCGCGTCGAAAAGCTCTGGCTCCTGCTCGCGGACTTGTTCCACGACCTCGAAGGCGAAGCGCATATGCGCACTTTCATCCCGGAACACCCAATTGGTGCCGGTGGCCAGGCCGTGGAGGAGGCCCCGCGAGCGCAGGTAGTACACGTAGGCGAAGGCCGCGAAGAAGAACAGGCCCTCAACGGCGGCGGCGAACGTGATCAGATTCATCAGGAACTGGCGGCGGTGGGCCTTGGTATCCAGGCTATGGAGGCCCTGGATGCTGTCGATCCACTTAAAGCAGAACTCGCCCTTCTTGCGAATCGAAGGGATGTTCTCGATGGCCGCGAAGGCCTGGGCGCGCGCCTCCGGATCCGGCACGTAGGTATCCAGCAGCGTGAGGTAGAATTGGACGTGCAGCGCTTCCTCGTAAAGCTGTCGCGACAAGTACATGCGCGCCTCGGGCGCGTTGATGTGCTTGTACAGGTTGAGCACCAGGTTATTGGAAACGATGCTGTCGCCCGTCGCGAAGAACGCCACGAGCCGTTCGATCAAGTGTCGCTCACGCGGTCCGAGCTTCTTCCGGATGTCGTCCACGTCGCTGGCGAAGTCGACCTCGTCCACCGTCCAGCTGTTCTTGATCGCGCTCACATACATGTCGTAAAAGGCCGGGTACTGCATGGGCCGGAGGGATAGGCACTGCCCTGGATCAAGCAGCTTCTCCGGCCGAACGTGAGCGCTCACTGACAGGCCTCACAGCTCTCGGGGTTCTCAAGCGAGCATACGACCTT
This sequence comes from Myxococcales bacterium, assembly GCA_031408355.1. Lineage (GTDB taxonomy): Bacteria > Myxococcota_A > Polyangia > Polyangiales > Polyangiaceae > PMG-095. The sequence continues at coordinate 4,033 of JANNWK010000891.1, read as the reverse complement.
GTCGGTGTCGCTCATTCCCGTCTGCTTGGACGAGGGGGGAGGGGCCATGCTCGTCTTCTGAATGCGCGTCGCTGGGCGAGAACGCAGGTAGTAGGTCGTCTTGAGGCCCTTCTTCCAAGCGTAAAAGTACATCGAGGAGAGCTGACCAATGTTCGGCGCTTCGCTGAAGAGATTGAGCGACTGGCTCTGGTCGATGAAGGCGCCGCGGTCGGCCGCCATGTCGATAAGCGAGCGCATCGGCAGCTCCCAGGCCGTTCGATAGAGCGTCCGTAGGTTCTCCGGCAGGTCGGTCAGGTTCTGCACCGACCCCTCGGCGTGCTTCAGTTGGTTGCGCGTCTCGTCCGTCCATAGGCCGAGCCGCACCAGATCCGCCACGAGGTAGCGATTCACCTGCAGGAACTCACCTGAAAGCGTTTCTCGCTTGAAGAGGTTGGATACCTGGGGCTCGATGCACTCGTAGCAGCCGGCGATAGCAGCGATGGTCGCGGTCGGCGCGATCGCGATGAGCAGCGAATTTCGCAGGCCCACTTCCATGATTCTTTCGCGAAGGTCGTTGAAACGCGCCTTCCCCTCCGGCTCCACGCCCCAGGCGCTAAACTGCAGCTCACCACGGGCCGCGCGCGTTTCCCGGAAAGCCTCATGCGGGCCCCGCTCGGCGGCCAGGTCGCAAGAGGCGGTCAAGGCATTGAAGTAGATCTCTTCGGCGATCATCTTCGACAGATCGCGGGCTTCCTGCGAGTCGAACGGCAGCTTGAGCTCGAAGAACACGTCCTGAAGACCCATGATGCCCAGGCCGACGGGGCGCCAACGGGAGTTCGAGGCCTTGGTTTGATGGATGGGGTAGTAGTTGAGGTCAATCACCCGATCGAGCTGCCTGACCGCGATGCGCACCGTGCGCGCGAGCTTCTCAAAATCGAAGCCCTCAGGCGTCACGTGCCGAGAAAGGTTGATTGAGCCGAGGTTACAGACGGCCGTCTCGTCGCTCGAGGTCACCTCGAGGATTTCCGTGCACAGATTGGAGAGGTGTACGGTGCGGCCGGGCAGCGCAGTCTGGTTGCAGGCCAGGTTGGACTTGTCCTTGAAGGTCATCCAGCCGTTGCCCGTTTCCGCCAGCGTGCGCATCATCCGCGCGTACAGATCACGGGCTCTGACCCGCTTGGCGGCGAGGCCAGCAGCTTCGGCCGCCTCGTAGGCGACGTCGAAGTCGGGTCCGTAGAGATCCGTCAACGTTGGGAGCGCTTTGGGATCGAACAGCGACCACTCGCCGTCCGTCTCCACGCGGCGCATGAAAAGGTCTGGCACCCAGCAGGCTAGGTTCAGGTTGTGGGTACGTCGCTGCGCGTCACCGGTGTTGTCGCGCAGCTCCAGGAACTCCTCGATGTCGGCGTGCCACGGCTCTAGATACACGGCGCAGGCGCCCTTGCGTTTGCCACCCTGATTGACCGCCGCCACCGAGGCGTCGAGGGTCTTGAGCCATGGCACGATGCCGCTTGAGTAGCCGTTGGTCGACTCGATCAGCGAGCCACGCGAGCGCACGCGACTGTACGACAGGCCGATACCGCCGGAGAACTTGGAAAGCAGCGCGACGTCGGTGTACTTTCTGTAGATATCTTCGAGGTGGTCCGCCGGAGAATCCAGCAGGAAACAGCTAGAAAGCTGCTCGTGGCGTGTCCCGGCGTTGAACAGTGTCGGCGAACTCGGGATATACTCGAGGGAGCTGAAGAGGCGGTACAGGGTGAGCGCTTCCATCACCGTCTCAGACAGGGAGCAGGCCACGCGCATGAAGAACTGTTGGGGATTCTCGATCACCGCGCGCGTCTGCGGGTGGCGCAGCAGGTAGCGATCGTAGACGGTGCGGAGTCCGAAGTACTCGAAGCGGCTGGTCTTGTCGGACTCGATCGCGTCGTTCAGTTTGCGTTGGGCGCGCGTTACGAAGTCAAGGACGCGATCGTTCACCAGGCCCAAGCGATGGCCAAGGCCAATCGACTGCGAGAAGGAGTGAACATCACCGAGCGTGACCTCTTTGTCGATGAACGTGGCGAGCAGCCGCGCCGCGAGGCGAGAGTACTCCGGTTCTTCGGCGATCAAGCTGGCGGCGGTTTGGATGGACAGCTGGTCGAGCGCTTGGGTGGTGGCCCCGTCGAACAGGCCACCGATTGTCTTGAGCGACACGCGCATCGGATCGACCCTGGGCAGGCCCGCTGCGCTGCGTGTCACGGCGCGCACGATCTTGTTCACGTCCACCGGCTCGGCGTCGCCGTTGCGCTTCTTGACGCGCATGGCGGTGGCGGGGCCGCCGCTGCTGTGGGCTACTTCTGCTTCTTGTGACGGCGAAACCGGTCCGCCGAAATCAACTGCCTGAACCATGTCGTCTCTCCCTCGTCACGATGACGCGCGGCGCCTGTCCGCACGTCGGCTAAGCGGCCGGGGCTTCGCCCAGGCCGATTCAACGTCGTCCCTGCACACTCGATGGAAACCAAAAACTCGGTGCTGGCAAGGCGGGCCAGAACACCGAGCAAGGCTGGTGGTCACACACTGAACTTAGAGGATCCGGGACTCCTGCCGGACACCCTTACGCCTGAGCACGTGCCCAGGCCTCAGAAGCAGAGAGGCAACATATTGTGGTTACGTCTGTTCAGTCAACCCATATCTAGGGGTGTACTAAACAAAAGAGAGGGTGGTGGGATGTTCAGCTGCGCTTGACAGGCTCACTAAAAGCGCCCGCCACGCCAATGTCCGGGGGCAGCAGCGCCTCGGCCTCGAAAAGCGGGATTCTTGCGCTCTCCGGGCTCGCGCCGCGCGCGAGGAAGCTGCAAAAGGGCGCGAACTCAAGGGCCTGCCCGAGGGGCAAACGAGGCAGCCCGGCGGGCAGCTCGATGAGGTGGATGAAGCGCAGCGTGCGCAACGCGTCGAACCAGGTGAGCAGGCGTCGTTCCCTGACGCGTGGGTCGGGCGACGCCCCGAACATGTCCCGCAGCGCTTCGAACACTTGTAACCCTTCGAGCGCCGTCGAGACGGCGGCTGCCATACCCACGTCCCCCAGCGCTAGCGTCAGCTCGGCAATGACTCCGGCTTCGCTCCTGGCGACAACGGCGTGTCGTAGCGCGCGCAGGGTGACGCGCAGGCACTCAAAGGTTCGCGGATGGTAGACGTTGAGGGCGAGCCCGCTTTCGACGATCTCGCGCACGCGCGGACCAGTACCGAAGGGCACGCGGTCGGACGAGCGCGACAGCAGCTGAATCGGTTCGGCGGTGGGACGATGCACGCTCCCGAGCTTGGCTAGCTTATCGAGTAGGTAGAAGTCTTCTCCGGCCTGCCTACGGGGAAATCCCCGGACCTCTGCGTAGGCGTCGACGTGGACCGCAAGCGCGCTACCCAGGCTTTCGTAGGCATAGGCAGAGCCTGCCGCCGCGAGTCCGAGCGTGTGATAACGCAGCGAAACTTCGTAGAGCAAGGTCGCCCTGTCGATGCTCCCATCACCTCCGGGTACGTGCCAAAAGGGTAGGGTCAGGCCGACTCGGCGCGTACCCTGTGCGCTTTGTGGCTCCACGCGGCCGAGCGTCGCGAAGTAGTCGGCGGGCAGGGTGGCGTCGGCATCGGTTGACGCGAGCCAGGGCAGCTCGATGCCGCCCTGCTGATACAGCCCGAGCGCGATGTCCATCGCGATGCGACGCGCCAAGCCGACGCCCTCGCCCGTTGGAAGGCGCCGCCCCAGGGTCGCGCGATCGAGCAGCAGCAGGTCGAAGTGCGGCGCACGGCCCAGAAGCGCGTCGGCTGTCGTCCCCTCCACCGGCGCTAGCTGTTGGCGTGGGACCAGCTGCTTGCCTAGTGTTGCCAGCAGGTGCTGGTTGCTGAGATGCGAGGCCTCCGGCGCGTCGTCGCAGGCGTTGATGATAGCGATGACCAAGATCCGCCCGGGCGAGGCCGCCGCCGCCGCCGTTAGGCCGCCAAGGAAGCTGACGGCCTCGCGGTGGGCTGGCACGACCAGCGCTGCGTGATAGCGGTGGTGAAGCTGCAGCGCGAAACGCGCTTC
>JANNWK010000890.1:0-6133 GCA_031408355.1 Myxococcales bacterium | reverse complement strand
GGCAGTGTCCGCTACTGCGTCGGCCGGCTCACCTTGAACGACCCCGATCGCGCTCCGAATGGAACGCCACGACGCCACGACCCGGGTTCTATGATGTTTCGCCGCGCGCTCGGCCGCCGCAATCACGTCGCGGCGCTCATCCTCGCGAAGGCCCGCGAGGGTTCGCACTAAGTCGTCGTGCGTTGCGGGGGCGGGTTGAGATGCCACCATCGAAAGATACCGCAACTTCGGCCACCGAACAGGAGCAGCGCGCCCCAAAGGATTCGAACCTTTGACCTACGGCTCCGGAGGCCGTCGCTCTATCCAGCTGAGCTAGGGGCGCGAGGGGTCACGTCTATGCCGCGGGGAGGGCGGGGACGTCAAGGGTTTGGCTGAATTCTGCCGCGATTCGCTGGAGTCATGGCTGGGCTGCGCCCTCCGGCCTGGCTTTCGCGGCGGGCTGCCTTCCGCGCGCTTCGGGGTATCCTCGGGGCGTGCAAGTTCATCTCGTGCCGTGCCTTGAGGACAATTACGCCTACTTGCTGCATGAGGAGGGCAGCCGGGACGCGCTCGTTGTGGATGCGAGCGAGGAGGCGCCGGTGCTCGCTGCGCTTGCGAGGTTGGGGCTGAATCCGGTCGCCATTCTGACGACGCACCATCATGCGGATCACGTGGGCGGCAACAGCGGGCTGTTGGCGCGGTTTCCGAAGCTGAGGGTTTTCGGGCATCAGTCGGACAAGGGGCGCATCCCGGGGCAGACGGATTTCTTGGCGGACCGGCAGCAGTTTGAGGTGGGTGGGCTCGGTGTTCAGTCGCTGCACATTCCTGGGCACACGCTGGGTGCAGTGGCCTATGTGGCGGATGGAGCGGCGTTCACAGGCGACACGTTGTTCGCCGCGGGCTGCGGGCGGCTGTTTGAGGGGACGCCCGAGCAGATGTATCAGTCGCTCAACCTGACCTTGGGTCAGCTGCCCGATGAGACGCGGATCTACTGTGGTCACGAATACACGCTGAACAACCTGCGCTTCGCGGAGTCGCTGGAGCCTGATAATCCGGACATTCAGCGGAAGTTGGCGTGGGCGCGGGCGAGGCGTGACAAGGGTGAGCCGACCTTGCCGAGCAGCATGGGCGATGAGCGGCGCACCAATCCCTTCCTGCGCGTGGCAGAGAGGGAGGTGGTGGCCAAGGTCAACGAGCGCCTGGCTCGTGATCATTCGCCGGCGGCTGTGCTGGGGGCCGTGCGGGCGATGAAGGATGCCTTCTAGGTGTTCATTGGCAGTCGCCGGCAGGTGCTGCTGGGAGTGCTGTGCATGATGACAGTGGGCTGCGCGAAACAAGCTCCGCCGGGGGCCGAGCGGGTGCGGGCGCGCGAGCTGAGCTCGTCGGAGGTGGCGCTGCGGAGCGCGGCCTCGCCGCTGACACTGCCGCAGGCCGAGGTGACCTGGACGTACGCGTCGACGGCTATCGGACCGATGAGCGCGGTGGTGGTGGTGCCGGAGCGCACGGCGGAGCAGCGGTTCCCGGTGCTGCTCACGTTTCATGGGATGGGGGAGGCGCGCAAAGGGGCGGCGCGGGGCGCGCGGGGTTGGATTGACGATTATGGGCTGCTGCGCGCCGTTGAACGGTTGCGGCGTCCGCCGTTGACGGCTGAGGATTTGCAGGGGTTTGTCGAGCCGGAGCGGCTCCGTAAGCTCAACCAGGCACTGCTGCAGCACCCGTACCGCGGCTTGATCGTCGTGAACTCCTACACGCCGGACATGCTGCGGGGCGACGAGCCGTTCTCGAAGATCCCGCCGCTCGCCAAGTTTGTGCTCGAAGAGCTACTGCCACGAGTGGCGCGCGAAATGCCCGCGCTCGCTACGGCGCAGGCGACGGGCATCGACGGGATCAGCTTGGGGGGGAGGGCCGCGCTCGCTATCGCGCTCCGGCATCCGCAGGCTTTCGCTGCGGCGGGTGGGCTGCAGCCGGCCTTCGATCTCGAGAATGCGGGCCCCTTCGCGGAGCTCGCCTTGGCGGCTCGCAAGAAGAACCCGTCGCTTTCGCTGCGGCTGCTGTCGAGCGAGGGCGACTATTTTTTGGCCTCCACGCGCGCCATCAGCAGCTCGCTTCGCCAGGCCAAAGTGCCGCACACGCTCGTGGTGGTGCCGGGACCGCATGACTATCCGTTCAATCGGGGGCCGGCGGTCTACGAGATGCTGCTGCATCACGATCGCGTACTGCGCGGCCTGCCGCCGATTTGAGCGCTGCCGGGCGCGCTAGGCGTAGGCTTCGGCTTCGAGCAGCTCGGTGAGCGTGCGTAGGGTCCGGCCCGAACGGTGGCTGAAGTGGATGCCGAGGTGTGCGGCGCCGTCCGTCACGTGCAGCCAGACGACGCGGCCCTCGAGAAACAGCGGATCCCAGAGGTGGGGAGCCTCGACGGAGAGCGAAACGTGGGTCCCGTTGGGCACGGCTTCCTGCAGTTCCATGCAGGCGCCGCCTAGGCCTAGATCGACGACGCGGGCGGGGCGCTTCCAGCTGCCGTCGCCGTGGGTCATGAGCGCGGAGAGGGCGACCGGGCGCCGTGCGAAGGCCCGGAAGTGCGAGTGGGGGCGCTGGGCTTCGAGCATGCGAGGCTCGCATCTTAACGCCGGTTCGAGCGATCGGGCGGGTGTCGCCACAGCGGTTGAGATTCCGGTGAAGCTGTAACAGCGGCGGGGTGGGGTGCGCCAAACTCCCTGGGAAGCGCTCACCCCGCCAAGAAGTTTGGGTGAAGGGGGGCGGGTCCGCTACGATTGGCAGCCCGATTTGGGGTCGCGCTTGACGCGGCCGGCTGGCTAGGCGCCGGCACCACAGCGAGCCGGAGCAAAGCTTATGGGCCAGGAAACGCGAAAAGACCCCCGCGCCAAGGTGCTGACCATGACGGTCCGCTACAAGAGCGCGACCCTCGACGAGTTCATCGAGCATCACTCTCACGACGTGAGCCGCGGCGGCATGTTCATCAAGACGCCCTCGCCGTTCCCGCCGGGAACACTGCTCAAGTTCGAGGTCAAGATCGCCGACGATCAGAAGGTGATCCAGGGCGTGGGTCGCGTGGTTTGGAAGCGCGAGGCGCTGCCCAACGACAAGGAGCAGCCGGGCGGGATGGGCGTGAAGTTCATCAAGATCGACGACCCTTCGCGCAAGACCATCGACCAACTGGTGGATTCGCGCGTGGACGCCGGCTCGGCCTACGAGTCTGGCGTGGCCGAAGGGGCCGCCGTGAAGACAGCGCCCTCGACGACGCCGCTCGCGGCCATGACGCCGGCGGCTCCAGAAGCTGGCTCCGCCAAGCCTGCCATGCCGATGCGCAAGTCGACGATGATCGGTCTGGGCGCCATGGGCGCGACCGGCGCTGCTGCGGCTGCCGCTGCCAAGAAGGCGGAGGCCTCCAAAGCCGCCGCGCCCGCTGGCGGAGGTTTCTTTCCGGCATCGGACTCGGAAGCGGACATGCCGCCGCCCGAGGATCGCACCGTCATGAAGCAGGCGGCCGAGCTTCTCCAGGACGCGCTGCGCGAAGCGGGCGGTTCGATGGACGAGGTGGGCATGAAGTCGGACGCCAGGAAGGCGCTGCCAACCGAGTCAGAAATGACCGACCGCCCCGCCTCTTCGAGGAAGCCCGCCCAGGAGTCCACGCCCGAGACGCCGGCCGAGAAGCAGTCCAGCGGCCCGAACACGCTCCGCTCTGAGCCTCCCAAGGGAGATAAGCTAAGCCCGGGAAGCGTTAAACCAAGTGCAGCGAGCGTTAGGCCCAGCGCGGCGAGTGGTGGCAGTGAGCGGGTGCGCGCGGCGCGACCGGCAAGTCAGCGACCCTCGGGACGCCCGCCCATTCTGTCCGAGGCGCCTCCGGCTGCCGACAGTGGCAGCGGTCGCATTCTGGTGATTCTGGCGGGCATCGCTGTGGCCGCGGGTGCCGTCTTCTTCTTGACGAAGGCAGAACCGGCCCCGGTTTCGGAGCCGCCTAGCGTCGCGGCGGAGGCGAAGCCGCCCGAGCCCGAGATCCCCCCTGCCGCGGAAGCGCCGAAGCCGGTCGAGCCGGTCGAGCCTGCTGCGTCTGCTGCGCCCGCGGAGGCAGCCAGCGCTGCGCCGGCGCCGAGCGCGGCTCCCATCGCGAGCGCGGTGCCGGCGAAGCCCGCGCTGGTCGCGCCGCCCAAGCCTGCGCCCGCTTTTGTTGCGCCCAAACCCAAGCCGAAGCCTAAACCGGTGCAGCCGGCGGAGCCGACGGAGGGAACACCCCCCGCGGAGGCGAAGCCAGACGCCCCCGCGTCGGACCCAGCGCCCGCGCCTGCGCCGAAACCCCAGCCCGTCGCACCGGCTGGCGACAATCCGTACTGAGTTGAGCGGCCCATTGTCTACTGGCTCGACCGGGGCTGATCTTCGTGTCGGCACCACCCTGGCTGATCGCTATCGCATTGATGCCTTGATCGGCGAGGGGGGAATGGGGCGGGTGTATTCGGCCGAGCACGTGCTCATGCGCAAACGCTTGGCCGTGAAGATCCTGCACCGCGAGCTGACCACCATGCCTGAGGTGGTGGCGCGCTTTGAGCGCGAAGCCATGGCGGCGGCCAACATCGAGCACCCGAACGTGGCAGCGGCAACAGACTTCGGTAAACTGCCGGACGGCGCCGTTTTTCTGGTTCTCGAGTACGTGCAGGGCAAGGGTCTGCGCGATGAGATCGCGGCGGGCCCCATCGCCGCCGATCGCGCGTTGCACATCACGCGTCAGATTGCGGCAGGCCTCGCCAGCGCGCACGCGCTTGACATTGTGCATCGGGATTTGAAGCCCGAGAACGTGATGCTGGTCGAGAAGGGTGGCGATCCGGATTTTGTGAAGGTTCTGGACTTCGGTATTGCCAAGGTACCCATCGGTGACATGCCCGGTCCGGCGGGCCTCCCTTCGCATACGCCCATCACCAAGGCGGGCATGGTGTTCGGGACACCCGAGTACATGGCGCCGGAACAGGCGCTCGGCCAAACCGTCGATGGGCGCGCGGATCTGTATGCGCTCGGCGTCATTCTGTACGAGATGTTGAGCGGAGCCCGCCCGTTCTCGAGCCAGAGTCAGGTGGGGATTTTGGGCCAGCAGCTGTCCAAAACACCGCCGGCCATCAGCGAACGCGCCCCCGGGATCCTCGTACCTCCGGCGGTCGAGCAGGTAGCCATGAAGCTCCTGCAGCGCGAAGCCTCGGAGCGCTACCAGTCAGCGGCCGAGCTCGTGGAGACCGTGAACCGCCTGCTGGCGCCTATCCCCGGACGAGGCATTTATCGGTTCACGTTGTCCGACGGTTCTCCGACGGTGGCCGACGAGGCGGCGGCGCCGCTCGTGCTGATCGGTACGGCGGGGCCGGGCGGGGACGTGTCGGGCATCGGAGGTCCGCCGGAAGCCGGCGCTCCGCGACTCGGCGCCACGACTGAGCCGGTTGAGTTCCCTGAAGCGGAGGACCTGGATGGATCGAGGTCGGCGCCGCTGGACGCGCGACTCGCTTCGCTGCGCGAGAAGCTGCCGCTGCGCTTGAAGGCCGCCCTCGAGCACGTGCCTTCGCGTGTGCTGTTCGGCGCGGCAGGCGCCTTCGCGCTCGTGATGGTGCTCGGTCTGCTGGGCGCGCTCAGCTCGGCGTTCTCCGGCCCAAAAGCGGCCGACGCCGAAGTCGCTGGCGTAAGCCCGGGTGCCGGCGGTTCCGCACCGGTTGCCACGGGCGCTTCTGACCGAGCGGGGCCGGGAGCGGCTGCCTCGCTGGCAGAGCTGTTGGAGGCCAAGGCGGAGGGGGCTCAGGCTCTCGAAGCATTGCTTCAGAAATACCCCAAGGATCCGAGGCCGGCGGTCGAGCTTTCTCGGCTCGCTTCGGCCAAGAAGGACTACCCGGGTGCGGTGGGCGCCGTGGGTCGCGTGCTCTCCATCGACCCGTCCTTTCAGAACAACGCTCAGGTTGCCTCGGTGGTGTTCCAGGGTGCGCAGGTGAAAGTGAGCAGTGACGCGGCCTTTGCTCTGCTCGAGGGCGCGATGGGGGGGAGAGGCGCCGACATTGCCTACGACCTGGTCACGACTCCCAACGTGCGGCCCTGGGTACAGACGCGCGCCGAAACGTTTCTGCAGTCGCCGGCCTTCGAAAAAATTGCCTCGCCGAGCCTGCGCGCGACA
>JANNWK010000889.1:0-5750 GCA_031408355.1 Myxococcales bacterium | reverse complement strand
ATCTCCGGGCGGCAGGTGACGGTGTCACCCCATTGTCAGGACTAATGCCGAATTCGGCATCTGGTCATAGGTCCGTCCATCAAGCACGCGCCCGGTGGCCTTGGAGCCAGGCCTCGGCACCTGAACTCAGGCAAACAGCGTGACGAGTAGCGACATCGACCCAACCCGGCCACTCGTGCTCCTCGTGGGCAACCCGAACACCGGCAAGACCACGCTGTTCAATCGTCTGACTGGGCAGAACGCGCGCATCGGTAACTACCCGGGTGTGACGGTCGAGCGCCGCAGCGGCCGCTCCAAGCTCTCGGGGGGCTCCGACGTTGAGGTCGTTGATCTGCCGGGCGCCTACTCGCTTAGCGCGCGCTCCGCTGAGGAAGAGATCACGCTTTGGGCTGTGCTCGGTCAGGCGGGCCACCCGAAGCCGGATTTGTTGGTTTTTGTCGCCGATGCCAGCCAACTCGGGCGAAACCTGTACCTCTGCCTCCAGCTCGCGGAGCTCGAGCTACCGATGGTCGTCGCCCTCAACATGATCGACGAGGTCGCCGATAATCCGCCGAGCGCCGAAGCGATCGAGCAGCTCTTGGGCGTGCCGTGCGTCGCGGTCAGCGCTCGAAACGGCACAGGAGTCTCGGCGCTGCTCGCCGCCATCGAGCGTGGGCTGGCGGAGAAGCCCCAGCCCCGTAGCCTGGTCAGCTACGGCGAGGCGCTCGCGGTCGTTGCCGACGAGCTTTCGGAGTCACTCCCGGAGGAGCTCCGGGCGAGTCCCGCTCGAAACCGCGCGCTCTCGCTGTGGGCGCTAACGAGCATCGACGAAGACGACGAGCTCACCGACATCGCGCCGGCCTTGCGTCAGGCCACCACGCGCGTCCGGCGCAGCGCCGAGCGTGACCTCGACCAAGAGATCATTGCGGCTCGCTACGCTTGCATCGATGAGAAGCTGCCCACGCTCTATCAAAGGCTCGAGCGCCATCCCCCCAAGCGCAAGGTATCCGAGCAGGTGGACCGCGTCTTGCTTCACCCGGTCTGGGGCTTCGGCTTGTTCCTGCTGGTGATGCTGATCATGTTCCAGACCCTATTTTCCTGGTCAGATCCGGCAATTTCGCTGATCGAGGCTGGGTTTGGCGCGCTGAACGAGCTTCTCGAAGGCGCGCTGCCGGCGGGGCTATGGCGCGACTTTGTGACGCAGGGCCTAGTGAGCGGTGTGGGCAACGTGCTCGTGTTCCTGCCGCAGATCTTGCTCCTGTTCTTCTTCATCGGCATCCTGGAGGACTCTGGCTACATGGCCCGCGTCGCGTACCTGATGGACCGCGTGATGAAGGCGCTCGGCCTGCATGGTCGTGCCTTCGTGCCAATGCTGAGCGGCTTCGCGTGCGCGGTTCCGGCCATCTTGGCGACCCGAACCATGGAGCGGCAGCGCGACCGCTTGCTCACGATGTTGGTCATACCGCTGATGACCTGCTCAGCGCGATTGCCGGTCTACACGCTGATCATCGCCGCCTTGTTCCCTCCCTCCAGCCTGTTCGGGCTGGTGCCGGTTCAGGGTTTGCTCATGGTTGCCATGTACCTGTTCGCCACGCTTGTCACGCTCCTGGCAGCTGGCGTTCTGGGCAGAACGGTCGTGAAGGGCCGAAGGATCCCGCTCATCTTGGAGTTGCCCCCCTACCGATTGCCCAGCCTGCGCGGAACCCTAAAAATGATGTGGGAACGCGCCTCCGTCTTTCTCAAGGAGGCCGGCACCGTGATCCTGGCCTGCACCGTCGCGCTCTGGGTACTGTTGTCCTTCCCGAGGGTCGAGGTCGAAACAAACCGCGCTGTCCAGGCGACGCCAGGGGTGAGCGCCCTCGCCGAAGCCAAGCTCGGTCCGAGCCCCATCGCGCAGAGCTACGGCGGCCGGCTCGGCAAGGCCATTGAGCCCGTGATTGCGCCGCTCGGCTTCGACTGGAAAATCGGCGTGGGTCTGATCGGTGCCTTCGCGGCCCGCGAGGTCTTCGTGGCCACGCTTGGGCTGGTCTACGGCATTGAGTCCGCGGAAGGCTCCGGCGACAATGACGCCCCGTTGCGCGACAAGCTCCGCGCGGAGACCCGCGTCGACGGCAAGCCAGCCTACCGCCCGCTGGTCGGCCTCTCGCTGATGGTATTTTTCGCGATCTCTTGCCAGTGCATGAGCACGCTCGCGGTCGTGAAGCGCGAGACAAAGGGCTACAAGTGGCCGGCCTTCATGTTCGCGTACATGACGGGGCTGGCCTACGCCCTCAGCCTCGCCGTGTTTCAGGTCGGGCGCGCGCTGGGGTTCTAAGCTGTCGCCCCCGCCTTCTCGTGTTAGAACCCGGCTTTGCCGATGAACGAGGCACGCCGTCCCAAGGCTTCCGCTGCCACGCGCAGGGGCAGCGCGTCCTTGCCGAGAGCGTCGCGGCCCGGCCCAACCGGCGGCGGACGCCTGGCGGGCAAGCGCGTCACGCTTGCCGTGACGGGCAGCGTGGCGGCGTACAAGGCCGTGCTCGTATTGCGACAGCTAAAGCACGAGGGCGCGGAGGTCGAGGTCGTGCTCACGCGCGGAGGCGCCGAGTTTGTTGCTGCGGCAACCTTCGCCGGGCTCACCGGCAGGCCCCCGCACACGGACATGTTCGACCCAAGCTTGGCCGGGGAGCTCCACGTTGAGCTCGCTCGACGCACCGACCTCTTGCTGATCGCGCCCGCCACGGCTGATCTCTTGGCGCGGCTGGCGCATGGGCGAGCCGACGACTTGCTCGGCGCGCTCGCCCTGTGCGTGACCTGTCCGGTGCTGGTCGCGCCCGCCATGCACCCCAGCATGTGGCTGCACCCTGCGACAGCGCGCAACGTGCAGACGCTGGCAACGGACCGGCGCGTCGGCTTCGTGGGTCCGGTCGAAGGCGAGGTCGCCTCAGGAGACCACGGCATCGGCCGCATGGCGGAGCCGGAAACGATCGTTAGCTTCGTCATCTCCCAGCTTTCACCGAGCAGCCTGCGCGGTCGCCACGTGGTCGTTAGCGCTGGCCCGACCGCAGAGGACATCGATCCGGTGCGCTTCATCAGCAACCGCTCATCGGGCAAGATGGGCTTTGCCATCGCCGCGCGGGCAGCAGCGTTCGGGGCCCGGGTGACCTTGGTGGCGGGTCCGGTCGGCCTGCCCACTCCGGCCGGCGTCACGCGCGTCGACGTGCGCAGCGCGTTGGCTATGCGCGGGGCGCTCTGGCAGGCCCTGCACCCGGATCTGAGCGGCGCGGACGCGCTCATCATGTCAGCCGCGGTCGCCGACTACCGGCCCTCGGAAACCCACGCCAGCAAGCTGAAGCGGGGTACCGACAGCCTGCAGCTTGAGCTCGTCCCCAACACCGACCTCCTGGCGGAGATCGGCGCGGCGCGCGCGAGCCAGCTGCCCGTGCTGGTGGGCTTTGCGCTCGAGACCGAGACGGACGAGCGCCTGCTCGAACTGGCGCGCGGCAAGCTGGCCAAGAAACGCTTGGATCTCGTGGTCGCCAACCACCCGGACACTTCACTGGGCATGGATCACATCTCAGGCAGTTTGGTCAGCGCGACAGAAGCCAACGCCTTCGGCCCTCTGCCGAAGCACGAAGCGGCCGACCTGATCCTGGACTTCCTGGTCGCCAAGCTTGGGCAGCTGACAAAGTAGGCCATCATGAAGCGAACCTTGCTGACGGTAGCGCTCGTCACGGCGGCGATGGGCTTCGCCTTTCGACCGGGTGTGGCGGGCACGCCTTGGTTCTGGCTCAGCCTTGGCGTTCCCTACGCCTTGCTGGCCGGTCTCGCGCTCTTCAAGCTGTGGCAGGAGGGCGCACTGCTCGACGTGCTGGCACCTCGCTGGGGCGATTTTTCCCTGGGTTTCCTGTGCGCCGCGCTGCTCTTGGGCTCCTCTTGGGCGGCACGCGCCGTACTAGCTCCGGCCGGCAGCACGCGGCAAGCTTGGCTGTTTCAGATTTATGCGCAGGTGGGCGATCCGGACATTGTCCAACGTTCCATCGTCTACACGAGCGCGCTGTTTGCCATCGTGCTCTTCGAAGAGCTCGTCTGGCGGAGCATGGTGCTCGACGAGCTAACCCAGCGCTTTGGCTCCCGGCGCGCCTGGCCGCTAGCGGCGCTCCTGTACGGCGTCACCGCGCTGCCCACGCTGTTTACGCTCAAGGCGCCGCTGGCCGGGTTGAACCCGCTGCTGGTCACGGCCGCACTGGGTTGCGGCATCGTCTGGAGCTTCCTGGCCTCCTTCAAGGCCCGCATCGCCCCGGTGCTCATCGCCCACGGCGTCTTCAGCTACTTTTCGCTGGTCCAGTTCCGCTGGCCCGCAATGTGAGGCCAGACGGAATGGCCCGCGTCAGCCTGCGAATTTCGCCAGCTCTTCCTCGGAAATGTCGAAGTCGCTGAAGACGTTTTGCACGTCCTCGTGATCATCGAGCGCGTCGACCAAGTTGAGGCAGACCTCTGCGTCACGCTCCGTGACGGTCTTCTTGTTCTTGGGCACGAAGCTGGCTTTGGCTGACTGTATCGGTAGCTTGGCCGCTTCTAGCGCCGCGGCGATCCGGTCCACGTCGTTCGGGGGCGTGTACACGGCCCACACATCACCCTCGTCTCGGTAGTCCTCCGCGCCAGCCTCAAGCGCGGCCTCCATCAACTGATCCTCGGTGACCAGCTGCTTCTCGAGCGTGATCACGCCCAAGCGGTCGAAGGCCCAGGCCGCCGTACCGGAGCCGCCCATGTTGCCGTTGTGCCGCTCGAACAGCTTGCGCAGCTCGGCCGCCGTGCGATTCCTGTTGTCCGTCATGCCCTCGACCAAGAACAAGGTGCCGCACGGACCGGTGCCCTCGTAGAGCACCTCGTCGTAGGCCGCGCCCTCGATCTCGCCCGTGCCACGCTGGATGGCGCGCTTAATATTGTCGGCCGGCATCTGCTGGGCGCGACAATCCGCCACTGCCTTGCGCAGACGCGGGTTGGCGTCGATGTCGCCGCCACCGATGCGGGCGGCGGTGCCGACCTCGCGAATCAGTTTGGTGAAGACCTTGCCGCGCGCCGCGTCGGTCTTGCCCTTGGTCCGCTTGATCGTTGCCCATTTGGAATGGCCGCTCATGCGCCCGCGGGCGTACCACGACAGCGCCCGGAAATCAGGGGCAAGCGCCGAGGCACGGACGCCCCCCGGAAAACCGGCATGAAAGGCCGCAGTGACGACGCCGCGCTTGCGGCTCGACCCCTCGACCCGGTATTTGTGGACTAATGAGGGTTCATCTTCCTGCGTTCATCGCCTTGGTTTCCACGACTTCTTACGTAGCCTGCGGCTCGAGCGACACCAAACAAGCGGGCACCGGCGCGAACGCTGGCGAAGGCGGCGAAGCCCCCAACTCGGGCGTCGGCGTCAACAAGGGAGGCAGTAGCGCCACGGCCGCTGGAATGGCGGGAGAGGATGGCTTGGGCGGCAGCGGTATCGGTTTCGGTGGCGCCAGCGGCGGCGCCCCGGGCGGCGAAGGTCCCGGCGGCAGCGGCACCGCGGGTGGCGCTGGTGGTGCCGGCGATGTCGGCGGCGCAGGCGGCGCGGGCGATAGCGGACCGCCCGAGGGCTGCCCGGGAGTGCTGGCGGACTACACCCTGCTGAACGGCACCGAAGCGGTCGACACGTTCAACAACCAGCAACTCTCCGGGAAGGTGCTCGGCTTCGGGCTTGGCGGCAACGACGTGTTCGGACAGAATAATGACGGCGGGGATTGCCTCGTGGGCGGCCCCGGCGACGA
>JANNWK010000888.1:0-3759 GCA_031408355.1 Myxococcales bacterium | reverse complement strand
GGCAGAGTTTCGCGTTTGGCAACGCCAACATCGAAAACGATCGCGTCACCCGCGAAACGGTCGCCAAGGCAGCAGAGTTGCTCCGTCGTGGCGAATGACGACCGCTCCAGCAAACTAAAGGATAGCGAGCCCCCGCCCGTGAGCTGCCGGTCCGAAAAGTCGACGTGGCCAGCGAGCGAGGCGTGCGGCCGGCGGTGCGCCGGAATTTGGAAGCGGACGCGAAGGCATTGTGAGGGCGGATCGCGAACGTCTGACTGACTTAGGGCGCGATCAACGTTAGGCTGGGGAAATAGCTTCGGTAGCGAGCCGCGTCGCGCGTCAGCAGCTGCATACGACCGACGACGGCGTGTGCGCCCACATAGAAGTCAGGCATGGGCGAACGCTTGGCCCCGCCTCGCTTCCGGTAGGCAAGGAAGGCCTTTCCGCTGAGGAACCCCGCCTCGTACGGTAGCGGCTCGCGTGCGAAGTCGGCCAGCGCCGCGTCGGCGTCTTCGATACGCGCGAACTTCATGCTGACCTCGGCGAAGATAATCGGATTGATCGCGAGGGTTGAGTGCTCAGCCGCCTTGCGTAGCGCGCTTTCGGACCAGGAGGCCCAGACCCTGTCGCTCGTGATGACGTCGAGCAGAACGTTCGTGTCGACCAGCGTCTTCACGATTTGCCTCGCATCAGCGCCATGATCTCGTCGGTCGTCAGCTTGTTCGAAGGGCGGACGCTGCGTAGGTGCTGGATCACGCCGTCGCCACGAGACAGCTTGCCGCTGCCACGCCGCGCCTTGCGGAGCCTCGCTTCGCCGTTGACGACATCGAAGGTGACCTCCGTGTTGGGGAGCAAGCCTAGCTCGTCCCGAATCGCCTGAGGGATGGTGACCTGACCCTTAGTGGTGATCCGCATCGGTCAAGTAATACCACATCCGGTAATACTCGGCGGCCGAATTGTCGCGCGAAATCGGGGGTTTGGGCCGGGAAACGAGCTCGAATGACGCGTTGCCGTTGCCGGTGTCTCAGTGTTTAGTGCTCCTCGAACAGCGCCTGCCGCGGGGAGGTCTCGGTTGGTTGTCGCCGCCGGACGACTTGGGTCTTGAAGTACGGCGGGTCTCGGGGCGGAGCTCAAGCGGGCGCCGCCTGACCTCGCCCCGTCCAACGCGCGACACGTCGCGCCCCCTGTCTGGCGCTCGCCAAGCGCCGGGCCTACGTTCAGCATCCGCGGGATCTCGGCCTGCCACCCCACGCTCTCCGGCCTTTCGCCGCTCCCTTGTCCGCCCTGGGCGCCTAACTTGGGCTACTCTCCTCGCGCTGGCAAAGATCTGCACGAGTCCGCCAGAAAGTTCGCGCTGGGGGCTTGCTCCTTACTGCACTTCGGTAGCACCTGGCGCTCCTTACCTCCGACCCCATCTTCATCATTCCAGAACAGGTCCTATGCGAAATAGAGTTGGCTCTCCCGCGGCAGCGATAGTTTTGGTTCTTGGCGCGCTGCTGGCGACGATGTCACAGATCGGGTGCGACTCTGGAGGTACGACAAACGAGCCGACGATCACTGCGAAGCCGCAGGCTCCACAAACTCCGCCAACTCCGCTTCCGTACATCGCAGAAGATGTCACCTATCCAAACCCGCGCGCGAACATCACATTGGCAGGCACGCTCACCTATCCGAGAACGGGCGCCCCGTTTCCTTCCGTCGTCCTCATCTTGGGCAGCGGGCGTCTCACCCGCGATTGCGAAGTTGCAGGCAAGAAAATATTCCTGGTGCTAGCCGACTATCTCACGCAGCGCGGCTTCGCTGTCCTTCGCGTCGACAAACGCGGGATTGGCGCTTCGACGGGGGACTACTTGGCCGTAACCAGCAACGAACTGGGGGATGATGTGCTGGCAGGCATCGAGTTCATGAAAGGAGATGTGCGCATTGATCCGAAGCGTATTGGTGTGTTCGGGCTAAGCGAAGGAGGTTTGCTCGGCCCAGCAGTGGCCAACGCGTCGCCCGACGTCGCGTTTGTCGTCGCAGCAGGTGGCCCCGCGTTGGTTGGGGAGCAGATTTTTCTGACACAAGGTGATTTGGTAGGGAGGGCCCGCGGCGAGACCGAAGAACTGCTCGCGCTCCGGCGTGATTTTGCGAGTAAATACAATGTTTTTGTACGCCTGGGCGAGAGTCGTGAACAGCTAAAGGTGCGGCTGCAAGAGTTGAGCAAGGACTATCCGGCGTCGATTCAGGAGCAGCTTAGGCTTGGAGAAGAGGTGGCTACGTCACCCTGGTATCGTTTCTACATTGACTACGATCCAGCGCCGGCACTTGCCAAGCTGGAGGCCCCCATTCTCTTTTTTATTGGCGAGAAGGACCTTCAAGTGTCTACCGATAGCCTGCCTGTTGCTGAGAATGCGTTGCGCGAAGGCGGCAACAAGGACTTTCTCGTGAAGGAGTTGCCTGGCATCAATCATGCCATGCATACGAGTGACACGGGCAACCCAGACGACTACGGCAAGAGCGCGGAAGTCATCGCACCAGTGGTGTTGACGTTGGTCGGCGACTGGATCGAGGCGCGTACTCGTCGATGAGCCGCCGGGCGAGGATTGGATGCGAGCGGAAGAACGACGCAGACTGTCGGTAGGAGAATGCGACGAAGGCCACGCGCTTGTCGCTCGCGGCCTTCGTGCGTTTGGGACGGAGAGTTACTTCGCGCCGCCGACTGAAGTGGAGCACTTGGCCCTGTCAACGGTCGAGACAGCGCCGGACCGTTGATAGGATTTGCGGTGGAGAGGACGGCTTCTGAACGAAGTTCTCGCCCTCGCGCAAAAGCAGTCCTTTTCCGCCGATCTCGGCGCTGTAGCCACTGGTAAAGACAACGCGCAGCGTGGGGTTCTGCGCCTGCAGGCGGGTCACGAGTTCGCGACCGCTGACACCTCCCGGCATCACCATATCGGTGAACAGCAAGTCGACCGCATGCGGATGCGCTTCCCAAACTTGCAGCGCCTCGACACCGTTGCTGGCTTCCAAGACTTGGTAGCCTGCCCGTTCGAGCACGGCGCGCGTCAACCTGCGCACAGCGGCGTCATCTTCGACGAGCAGGATGGTCTCCGTCCCGCCAGAAGGCGTTGGTTGGGATGCGGCCTCATCCGATAGCCCGCCCGTTTCAGCGGCCGGGAGAAGAACCTCGAACCTCGTTCCCTGCCCGACTTCGCTCGCTACCCTGAGAAAGCCGTCGTGTTGCTTCACGATTCCGAAGACCGTAGCAAGGCCAAGGCCGGTGCCCTTGCCGGCTTCCTTCGTGGTGAAGAACGGCTCGAAGATGCTCGCTAGATCCGCCGGTGAGATGCCGGAGCCGCTGTCAGTGACTCGCAAGCAGGCGTAGCGTCCTGGCTTGGCCTCCGGAAGTGCGCACGCTTCATCCGCGGTGAAGCTCATTTCGGTGGTTGCAATGACCAGGTGCCCACCGCCCGGCATGGCGTCGCGAGCGTTGACCACCAGGTTCATCAGCACCTGGTCCAGCATTCCAGCATCGGCGCTGAGCCAGAGCGCGTGCGGCTGAAGCCTGAGCTCCAGGCGTACGCTTTCATCCAAAACGCGCCGCAGCATCTTGGCGCTACCCGCAATGACGTCGTTCAAGTCCAAAATCCTGGGCTGCATGAGCTGTCGCCGGCCGAAGGCGAGTAGCTGACGAGTGAGGTTGGCCGCGCGCTCTGAGGCTTGGACGATTTGTTCCGCTGCCTCCGCTATGCCGCACGGGCTTTCCTGCCCGCTCATCAAGAGCGAGCCGTAACCGTGGAT
>JANNWK010000887.1:0-3152 GCA_031408355.1 Myxococcales bacterium | reverse complement strand
AACTGCGCGGGTCGCGTGGGTGGAATCGATGGGCGGTCGCTGCTCACGCCCCCGGCGTCGCAGGCCAAGTTCGCGGCGCAACCGCCCCGAGTAGCACCGGCGGAACGCCCGCGCCCGGACGCCGTTCGCGGAGGGGTTACGTTTGTTCGGCTTATCTGCTCGCAGCCTCTAACCTGAGCGCGACCAAGCGCTCGCGATTCATGGCGACAATCGGACGCAGCTCGCTGGGCAGCGTGAAGACGAGGTGAAAGTAAGGTACCGGCAGAATGGTGGCTCGCCGTCATCCGTGAACGCCGCGTTGCCTGGCGGCGCGTCCGACGGCCTGCGTGACGCGCATCAGTTGGCGGGAAGAGCCGAAGGAAGCACGACGGTGAAGGTGGAACCGCGGCCCACCTCGCTCTCGACGCTGATTCGGCCAGCATGCGCTTCGACGATCTTTCTGACGATGGCAAGACCGAGCCCCGTACTCTTCTCGCCTGCCGTCGACTGCACGCTCGTACGACTGAAGGGCTTGAACATCCCGCCTAGCTCTTGCGCGGGGATGCCCTGGCCCTCGTCCCTGACGCGCAGCACGATGCCCTCGCAGGTCGCCGCCAAATCGACGTGAACGGTGGTCGCCGGCTGTGAGTACTTGACGGCGTTGCTCAGCAGGTTGCTGACGACTTGGTTGAGCTTGCCTGGATCGACGTACACCTCGAGTGGCCCCGAGGAAACGAGCTCGATGCGGATCTGCTTGTGGTCCGCGAGCAGCCGATTGAGTTTGACGGCCTCGAGTAGCAGGCCTTCCAAGTCGAGTGTCTCGCGATGCAGCTGGATGCATCCCGACTCGATGGCCGACAAGTCCAACAAGTCCTCGATCATCGATAGCATGTGCTTGCTGGCGCGATTGATGCTGGTCAGAAACTCGCGCTGAGCCGGCGTGCTGAGCTCCCCTGCGAGACCACCGAGCATCATCGAGGCGTAGCCCGCGATGACTCCGATCGGATTGCGAAGGTCGTGAGCCACCATCCCGAGCAGTTCGTTCTTGTCCGCGTTGAGGCGCTCGAGCTGCGCGTTCTTGCGCGAAAGCTCGCGCTGCATGCCTGCCAACTCGTTGTTGAGGGCCGTCATCTCCTCATAGGTCTTCGAACTGCCGCGCGCAGCGTCACGCTGTACCCGGCTGAGCTGCTTCACCGTCTGACGCAGGATATTGGCCTGTTCGTTATTGACGCGCAGCAAGTCCTCGTACATCTGCTCGATGTCGTAGGTAGACGCGCCTCCGACCACCACCAGCGTGCCGTCTTCCTGGCACGTTCCCGAGAAGGCCACGACGCTCAGCCGATCCTCACTCTGGAGCGCGAGCTCCCACCCATACCCCGCGCCATCTACGAGAACGCGCTCGACGAAGGAGCGGGCCTTGTGGGCGGCCGAAGGGTGCACGATGTCGTCGAACCGTAAGCTCCGAGCAGGCCCGGGCACGGCGCCGATGTCGTCTGCCAGTACTTCCAGGATGAGCCCGGAGGCATCCAGGCGCAGCGCCACGCCACCTCCCCTCGTGGACGACAGGCTACCCTTCACGAGCGACCTCTCTGGGCCAGAGTATTTCCCATCAGGACTGCCTGTTCCGCATCGCTGGCGTAGCCGTCTGCGCCCAGGCGTCGCCAGAGATCCTCGTCGACGTTGAAGGGGTAACCGCCCACCATGATGGGCACGGCTCGCGTCGCCTCATCTGCTCGGAGCTGCGCGACCAAACTTGCCACCCCCTCCACGTGCTTCGAGATCGTGGCCGACACCGCCACGAGGCTCGCGCCCTTCTCCCGGACGGTGGCCACGATGCCCGAGGCGGGTACGTTCGCGCCTAAGTAGTACGTGTCCCATCCGTCCATCTCGAAGAAGTCTGCGATCATGCGCACGCCCACCTCATGAAGGTCACCCGCGACGCACGTAGCGACCAGGGTGTGGCCTTTGTGCTCTCCCGAGAATACGTAAGGGTAGAGCTGGGCGACTGCGATTTGCGTGATCGCAGTGCAGTAATGCTCCTGGGCCACGGAGACTTCGTTGACCTGCCACAGACGTCCGATCTCCCGCTGCACCGGCTGAAATACGTGAAGGTAGATATCGCGTACCGGCAGTCCCTGCTTGGCTGCATCGACGATGGTCTGTACGGCCTGCTGACGGCGACCTTCGAGCATGAGATCTAAGTAGCGCCGAGCGAGTCCCGCATGCGGGGCCGATGGACGGAGCACACTTGGAAGCTCAGTCGGCAGAGAGTCGAAGTGGTCGAGTGCATGCCGCAGCGGCGCGAGGAGCTCGTCGCGCTGCGACTCGGGTGCTTCGGCCGCCACGACTTGGCGTAGCAGCTCCAGGTTGGTCCTGAGGTCGTCTGCCCTGAGGCCAAGGTGCACGAGCAGAACTTTGGCCCACGACACGTAGTCACGAAAGAGCTTCGGGGCCTTGCGTCGGACGGCGGACGCGAGGTACTCGAAGTGATAGCGCGCGTCTTGCTCACACTTGGCACGCCCCGCGGGGCCAAAGCGCTCGAGTAGATCCGGAGTCAGCGCGTACTGCCGGTCGGTGACGAGCACCGAAAGGCGGGCGACGTTGTCTTCCAGCCACGACTCGGCTGCAGCACGCGGCTCGTTCATCGTCGACTCACTGGCAAATCCGTCGCATACGCCGAATTTTGGCACTGCCCTTGACCAGCTTCAGGACGCATCAACAAAGCCGCCTCGACCTCACCGTCCTTGTCGTTCGCCACCGTGAATGTGCTCACGGCCACTAAGACCTCGGGCGCCACGGCTTGCTCTTGGACGGCTTCAGTCATCATCGCTGCCCCTGCTTGCCAGGCTCCAGGAGGTTCGGCCAAACCGGCGACTGACGCCCCCGGGCGCCCCAACCGATCCGGTCGTCTAGATCGGCCCCCGCTGGTTTGAGCTTCGGTGAGGCGGCGTCACTAGTCAAGCAAGACCTTGGATGGGTCGACGGGCCGCCCTTCGGCCGCGCCTGCGTCACGCCTGCCATACTTGTGAGGTTGTCAAACCAAAGTAGAGATGTCGGGTAGTTGGCCAAAGTAGAGATGTCGGGTTCCGCGCCGAAGGCCTCTGAATTTCTTCGCCCTCGAACCCACTCGAAAAACCTCTCGGCCCCGTCGGCTGTGGTCAGTGTGGGCAACG
>JANNWK010000886.1:0-2809 GCA_031408355.1 Myxococcales bacterium | reverse complement strand
TGCAAGCAGAGATTTACCGCGTCGGACAGGCCGCGCCGGGCGCCTGGGGAAGGCATTTGCCGTCGATCGTCCCGCCCGGAATGGCCAGGCCGAGCATTGCCATCAGGCTTGGCAGGATATCGACCGTCTGGACCGGCAGATTCACATTCTGCGCCGCCGCACCTGGCCGCCCTGGCCGGTATCGCCGGGCTCACGTTCTTCACCGACATCCTGGCCAACGAGACGAGCCATATTCGAGTGCGTAACAACGACTCGGATCGCGCCCGCTTGCAGACCAGCAGCTTCTCGTCGCACGCCTCCGTGTCGACGCTGAGCCGGAACTCCCCACGCGCCGCGGTCGTGGTCTTCGGCGCAGGCAGCCTGGACAAGGCACCGGGCATGACCGGGAAGGTCGACTTCACGCTCCGTTCGCCCTCGGGCACCTTCGGCGACGTCAATCGTAACTACAAGCAGGAGAAGGAGCTCGAGAAGACGACCTCCTTCAATCTCGCGGCGGCCGTCACCCGGCCCATCGTAGGTGGTGCGGCGGAACCCCCGAAGGCAGACAAGGACAAGGCCGACAAGGACAAGGCCGACAAGGACAAGGCCAAGAAGCCGGAGGTCAAGGAAATGCGAGCATTCGTGACCGCGGACGTCGACGCCTTCAGCGATCTGGTGCTCAGTAACGTGGTGGGCAACCAGGTTCTGTTCGTGGACGCCACGCGCTGGCTCGTCGGCGAGGAGAGCTACTCAGGCCAGGTCAACAACGAGGAAGACGTGCGGATAGAGCACACCAAGCAACAGGACTTGGCCTGGTTTTACGCGACCATCTTTGGCGTGCCGGGGCTTGTGCTGGCAGCTGGGGTATTTTCGAGGCGCCGTCGCCAGGGTGGAGGTGCCAAGTGAAGCAGCTGGGCGTACACGGTGTTGCGCTGGTGGTGGCGGCCGGGCTGGCCTACTCGGTTTGGTCTCGAGAAGCGCCTGCCCCCGAAAAGGAGCAGTCGATGGTGGACGTCTGGAGCGGCAACCAAGCCAGCTTCACTCGCCTCTCCTTCGAGAGTAAGACGCGCAAGGTTCGGCTGGAGTCGCAGAAAGACGCGCTCGGCTACTACTACGTGGGCGTCGTCGACAAGGAGGATCCGATCCCGGTCGCCGGCAAGAGCCCTCACGATCCCCACGCCGGGGTCGACATGGGCGATGGCAAGCCGCTGACTCCGGCCACGCCCGTGGCCACGAAGAAGGAAACGCTGCGCTTCGTGTCGGTAAAGGCCGGCGAATCTCTGATCAAATCGCTCTCGCCGCTGAAGGCCGTGCGCGGGGTGGGCAAGGTGGCGCCCGGGCGCAACGAAGAGTTCGGCCTCGACAAGCCCGAGGGAACCTTGAAGGTCACGATCGACGGCAAGGAGCACGTGCTTTTGATCGGCGGCACCACGCCAGGCGGCAGCGAGCGCTACGCCAAGTACCAGAACAATGGTGAGGTCTTCGCCATCGCCGGCGAAATAGCCCAGAGCCTGATGTTTGGCGATTCGCGGCTGCCGGAGCACGATCTCCACGGCTTCAAGCCCGAAGAAGTGGTGAAAGTGCGCATCTCCAAGGCCGGAAAATCCCGCGAGATCCTAAGGCTCAAGGAGAAAAACGAGGGTTGGGCCGACGTGGCCGCGCCGGCCAAGCTGGACGAGACGGCCGGAAACTGGATGAGCAAGCTCGGTCGCTTGCGGGGCAGCGACTTCGTTGAGAAGCCGAGCACGAACACCAAGCCGGAGGCCGCCCTCGTGCGCGTCGAGTACTTCGACCAGAGCAAATCGCTCGGCTTCATCGAGCTTTACAAGCAGCCCGGCGAGAAGGGCAACGACTACCTGGCGCGCACCGAATGGGGCCGCTGGTTCATGAAGGTCCAAGCCACGAACGCTGAGCAGGTCGAGCAGGATTTGACGTCCGTGCTCAAGTAGCGCGAGCGTTCAGTTCACTCCGGCCTTGGCACAGGCCTCCGCGCAGGTATCCGCGCCGCTTTGGCACTGCTGAATGCACGGGATCTTGCCGTCGCAGCGCAAGTTGCAGTCCGTTTGGGCTGTTTGACAGCGGGTGTTGCAGGATTGGACGCTGGCGTTGGCCGTTCCGCCGAGCAGGCCCAGCCAAGCGACGAGGGCGAGACGAAACCAGGGGCTCACTTCATGTAAGACGGCAGCTGCCGCTGGAAGTTGAGCCCCGGCGTTGGCGCGCACAGCGGCGCACCTATGACTACTTCTTGTCGCCGGGTCCGGTGGGGCCGCGGGCGGTGCCGCCCTCCTTGAGCGCCATGTTGCCGTACGGTTCGACCATCGGCAGTTTGTCCCAAGCGCTGCGGTAGGCGCTGACCATTTGCTTCAGGATCTCAGGCTCGTCCTTCGCGAGCTCCTTCTCTTCGCCGGGATCCAGCTTGAGGTTGAAGAGCTGGAACTTGTCGCGCGGGCCGCTCCAGATGAGCTTGTGATCGCCGAGGATGAGCGCGCGGCGCGGCGGGTTGTGGCTGTCTTCGGTGAGCTCCAGCAGGATGGGTTCCCGATTCGCGGGGGCCTGCTGACCGGTGAGTTCCGGCACCAGGCTCTTGCCCGGCAGGTCGGGCGGCAGCTTCTGGCCCAGCAGCTCGTAGAAGGTTGGGACCAGATCGATGTGGGAGCGGCGCTCAGCGATACGCTGCGGCTTGATGCCGGGGCCGCAGAACAAGAGCGGCACGCGCGTGAGCACCTCCCACAGCTCGAAGGCGTGCTTGTACATGCCGTGCTCGCCGAAGGCTTCGCCGTGATCGGCGGAGATGACGAGGTAGGTGTCGGGCCCGTAGGGCTGCTTGTCC
>JANNWK010000885.1:0-4949 GCA_031408355.1 Myxococcales bacterium | reverse complement strand
CCGTTGATCCGTACAGTGTGGTTCTTGTGGACCTTCCTCACGTAGTGGAGGGCGCATAGGTCGAGCAGTTGGGTGTGGTCGGAAGGCGCTTTCCGCCAGGCTGGCTGGGTGTCGCGGGGTGCCACTGCAAAGCGCTTGTTGTGCGCGTCGCGGTACTCGCTCAGTACCTCGCCACTGTCGCTCGCTCATCAGCATCCCCTCTTCCCAAGTGGAGGGGGGTGACATTTTCACTGTGCAGTAAGTGCGACATAGTCACTGACCTGCAACACAAAAATCGCCCTGCGAGAATCGCGAGCGCCGCCGCTGCCCGCAGCGCCGCCGCTGCCCGCAGCGCCGCCACAGCCGCCCGTGCTGTAACGCCTCACCCCTCGTTCCAACCAACAGCCGCGCCGCCCGCCACGAACTCGAAGCAGGGCGTTCGCTGTCACCTCGTCTTCTTTCGCAACCTGGCAGGCTTTGTCCCACCGCAGCGCGAGCTGGTCCCTCAAGGTCTGCGGATATCAGTTCCGGCTGCTCCGGCTGCAGGAAGCAGTCGAGCAGGAGGCTATTCACTGCGCGCTCCGCAAGTCGGCCGGCGAATCGCTGTGCGAAACGTCTGGCCTGCGAGGGTCGCGGCATTCTCGTGAGTCTGAGTCGGTGAGCGCGGGAGTGGGCGGAGTCAGCGGCCTTCCGTGCCTCTGCCCGCCGCCGCCCCTCTGGCTTCGGCGACCAGCTCGCTTATCGGCCAAACGGGCTGAGCCGCCTGACTGGCATCCGCCCGAAGATGCCTGCGCGCTTTCGGACCGAAGCAGAACTTGGTGGCGTGTAGGTAAAGTAGCGCTGTCGCTCCGCTAGCGTCGAACTCAGTCACTTCAGTGACTCTCGCCGTGGGCCCGCCCTTACCAATGTTAAGCTGCCGGTTGGAGGCATTGCGATGACCTATCCTTCACGCTTCAAACAGGCTGGGCTCGCGCTCGCGGCCACCCTGTTGTGTTCGCTGCACAGCGCGCGCGCGACCGCTCAGCAGTTCGTCATCGTGGACGTGGATTACACGCATGGTCCCGCCACGACGACCGATTCGCACTACCCGGTGGCAGCGCCGCCCGGTACCCCGACCAATTGGCGAGCCCCAGTGGATTACGCGGGCGGCGAAGCCTGGGTTGAGCTCGAGGTGAAGACCAAGCCATCTGACGCCGAAACCCGCTTTCAGATCTGCTTCATCTCCAAGCCCGACTACACGTGCACGGACCAGTCGCCCGTCTACACCGAGCCGGGCACCGTTACCTGGCACACGCCCTTCAGCAACTTCTATGTGGGCAACGGCGGCAACGTCGACTGGTCCCAGGGCGCCGACAACATGACGCTCATTCTGAAGGACACCAAGAACGTCAAACCTGCTCCGGAGAATGTCGGGGAGGCAACGGCGGCGCTCTACATGCCCACCGATCTGCGCGTGGTCGTCACGCTGGTCCCCAAGGGCGGCGTTTACGTGCCGCCGAGCAAAGATCCGGCGGGCGGCGCTGGCGGGGCGGCGGGCGCCGCGGGAACGGCCGGCTCGGGCCGTGGCGGCAATGCGGGGCAGGCGGGGGGTGGCGGGGCGACGGGCGGAACCTCGGCGGTGTCGGTGCCGAATGGTGGCGTTCCCGCGCTGGGCGAACCCGTCGTGCCGGCACCGGTGGGTGGCTCTGGCGGCGCTTCCGCGTCCGCGCCAGCCAGCAACGAAGCCGACGCGGGCTGCGGCTGCGCCGTGCCCCGACCGGCGTCCCCCATCGGCTCCGTGCTAGGCGCCGCTCTTGCGCTGCTCTACCTGGCGCGCCGCACCCGCCGTCGCGTTTAGGGCCGCCCAGGGGGCAGGCGCGGTATTACCGAACGGGGTAATACTTGGTCGGCCGCATGACGTTGCTCACTCGAGATGCGGCTCGCTACCGAACCTGCTTTCCCGCCTTGAGCACCATCGCTCCCGCCTGAGTTGCCGGTCTCGACCCCGGCGCCCGGCGCCGACTTCAGGGCAGCGGGTAGGCGCGTTCGCCGCGGTGGATGAAGGCTGCCAGCACCGCGCTAAGGCGCGCCAGGCGCTCGGGCTCAAGCTCCGTGCGATCGTGCCGCTCGTAGGGATCGCGTTCAAGGTCGAAAAGCTGAAGTCTGCCGAGGCGTCTGTCCCAGATGAGTTTCGACGGGCCCAGCCTCACCGCCTTGAGATCGTGGCTGCGTGGGCCCTCTGCGTAGCGGTGCAGCTCGCTGAAGATCGGGCGGTCGGGGGCGGCCCGCGAATCGAGCAGCCATGGCAGCAGGTTCATGCCATCGATATCGCTGAGATCGGCGTTGGCGAGCGCGAGCAGCGTCGCGATGCCGTCGAGGCTTGAGCTTGGAAAACTGTAGCGCCTGGGCGGCAGGCCCGGCACGCGTAGCAGCATGGGGACCCGGGCTTGGTCGTCGTAGAGCGAGGTCGCGTGGAAGGGCGGATGCTCTGGGCCGAAGCCTTCACCGTGGTCGCCCGTGACCAGGATCACGGTCTGCTCTGCAAGCCCGAGCTGTGCGAGCCCAGAAAACAGCTCGCCGAGCGCCGCGTCGGTGGACGCGACCAAGGAGCCGTAGCGCGCCGGCGAACCGTCTGAGCGATGCGGATCGAACAGGTGGATCCACTGAAAGAACCGGCGCGATCCGGCGCGACCGAGCTGCTCGAGCGCTTGATGGACTACCTGCCTGGAGGAGTCGTCGCCCTCCAAGGCCGCACCAAACTCCGTGTAGTCGTCGAAGCCGCGCTCGAAGCCGACGCCGCGCCGGAGCCATTTGGCCTTGTCGGCTAGGTAGGGAGTTGCCAAAGTGTACAGGCCGGCGCGCCGCAGGCGTTCGGCCACGCCCGTTACGCGGCTGAAATCTGGAAAGGTGGTATAGCCAGTGTCGGGACCGAGTCGGTCGCGTTCGGCCTGCGAGAGTTCGCGGGCACGCCGCATGCCCCCGGCGTCGCTGGTCCAAAGTTCCCAGTTGAGGTGGGCGCTGTAGCGCCCCGTCAGTAGCGACGAGAGCGCAATCGCCGTGCGGGTGCCCGGTGTGTAAGTGTGATCGAACGCAGCTCCCTCCCGAGCGAGCCTGCTGAGCACCGGGGCCAGCTCGAGCGCGTCGGCCCGCAGCGCGTCGACCGTGACCAGTAGTAGATTGAAGCGTTGGTCCTGCATGCGTACGTCGTGGTGCAGCGGGACGTGGAGCAGGGCGTGATCGTCTGTGCGGGGTAGCAGCCCGCGCGTGGCCTCTGGCTGAAGTCGGAACAGCAGGCCTGCGATAGGCGACTGCGCCATACGGCTGCGCAGGCCCGGGTCAGGCTTCGAGGCGACGCTGAATAGGCTGAACGCCGCGGCAGCGCAGCCGATGAGGCCCAGATTGACCGCGCCGAGAGCCGGCCAGACGCGCCCCGGCAAGTGCCGAGCGCAGGCGTTTGCAGCCAGCGAGCACGCGCCTTCGAGGCCAAGGAGCGCCACTAGCTGCAGCCAGGCGTGGAAGGACGGGTAGTGGCCGGGCAGGGCGCGCGCATCGAGCACAAGCGCACCCAGGCCGGCCGCGCCGCAGGTCAAGCCGGCGAGCCCCCGCAGCGCGGGTGATAGGGCGACGCCCTGGCGATCGAGCGATCTTACGATCAAGCCCGGCGCGAGCGCCGCGCTACCAGCCCAAGTTGCCAGAAACACCAGGCTTCGCGCGCGCTCGCTGCCAGGATTGATCGAGGACAACGTGGCTTCTTCGACGTGGGCCCACAAGCAGAGGGCGGCAAGGCTAAGGGCCACGACAGGCGCGGTTGCCGTAGCCGGGAGCGCATTGCCGGCCGGCCGCGCCCAGTGTTTCAACGCCAGTCCGCAAGCGACCAAGAGGAGCGCTCCGCCTGCTAGCAGCGGCCCCATGCCGCGAAACCCGTCGGGGGCGAGCATCAGACAAGCGTAGCTGGCGGGTAAGAGCCAAAGCGCCGCGAACGTGAGAGTCCGGGCGCTACCGGCAGGCAGACGGAGCTGCCGCGCCGCCTGCTCGGAAAGCATGAACGGTAGCCAAAGCAGCCCCACGCCACCAAAAACCAGCCCCGCCGACTCGACCGAAGCGTGGCGGAGTCCGCGCCCCAGCAACAACGCCAGCGCCACGGCCGAAAAGGCGAACGAGGAGAGCACCGCGAACGGTTAAACCATGTCCGCCCGGGCGGGCGTGAGCTGCCGTTCGTAAGCCCGCAATTTAGCGGGCCGTCCAGCCGCCGTCGATCATGATGGTGTCGCCCGTGATCAGCGACGACGCAGGGGAAGCCAGGAAGATGATGGCGCCGCACACGTCCACCGGCTTGCCAATTCGATGTAGCGCCGCGATACGTTCCTCGACGTCGGCGCGGAAGGCGGGATTCGACAAGGCGGGCGCGGTGCCGGGCGTCTCGATGAACGTGGGCGCCACGTTGTTGACGTTGATGTTGTGCTTGCCCCACTCCACGGCGAGGCACTTGGTGAGGTGCGCGATGCCCGCCTTGGTCATGCAATAGACCGACTCCCCGGGCAGCGCCGCGTGGCCGGCCTGTGAACCCAGATTGATGATCCGACCGGACTGCTGCTTGATCATCTGGCGCCCCACGACCTGACTGACGAAGAACGTGCCTTTCAGGTTGATGTTCACGGTCAAGTCGAAGTCGGCCTCGGTGACGTCCTCGGCGGGATTCTCGGGCCCGAGCCCGGCGTTGTTGACCAGGATGTCGATCTTGCCGAAGTGGTTGACTGTCTGCTGAACGGCGCTTTCGATCTCCGGAAGCTTGGTGACGTCGAGCTGCAGCTTGAGCACGCGACGGCCGAGCTTCTCGATTTGAGCCGCCAGCTCGTCCCCCGATTTGATGTCGCGCAGACCCAGGGCAATGTCGGCTCCGGCGTGGGCGAGCGACTTGGCAATCTCGTGGCCAAGTCCGCGGGCGGCACCGGTGACGAGGGCGACCTTGCCGTTCAGATCGAAAATTGGAT
>JANNWK010000884.1:0-1515 GCA_031408355.1 Myxococcales bacterium | reverse complement strand
CCAGGTCGACCTGCGGGTCGACCAGCGGCGCGCTACGGCGTCCGTTGAGGGCTACGCGCGACTCGGCCCTCACTTCGACCGAACCGTAGCCTTCACGGGCGAAGTCTCGCTGAATGTGATGGGCAAGCTGCAATATCAAGTCGGGTTGACTCGACATCTCGCTCTCTTGGAGGCGGGTCAGGTAGCTGCCCGGGCTCACATGCCAGACCTTGCCCGTCTGTTGGCTACGCACGATGAAGGTGGTGCCTCCACCCTTGGCCCGCACCATCACTCTCCAAGAAAAACGCATGCCTTGCTCGTGCCAAAGCACATTGCCGCCGTAGGCCAGAAACCGCAGCGGCAGCGCTAGCTGAAGGGCGCAATAAGCGAAGCCCAAAACAAGCCCCAGTTTGTGCAGCGGACCGAAGGCGGCGAGGGGCGCTGCTCGGGGTAGGCGCGGTACCGCTAGACCTCCGAGCAACCGACGCGGCCAACTCGCTGAGAAGAACACCAAGGCCGCCATCGCCATGATCACGGGGAACATGCCGATCGGGAACAGCAGCCGAGTCAGCGCGTGAAAGATGACCAAAACGGCGTAGGCGAACGGACGCGCCCTTGGATGCAGCAGAAACGCGACCACCGTCGTGTCGAAGAGAAAGCCGCACCAGCTCATCACGAGCGGCACCCAGGGCAGCGTGAAGAGCGGCCCCAGAATCGGCAGATCCGTGCTGGCGCCCAGCCAGATGCGCAGCGGCTGAGCGTGGATCAGCCAGTCGCCCTGGAGCTTGGCGAGGCCGGCGAACAGGTAAACGATGCCCACCTGGAAGCGAAACAGGTAGAGCCAGGCGACGGCTACTGTCGCGTCGGCGGCGCTGTTGCGAAATACACGGCGCGACAGCCAGGCGTCCAGCGACCATGAACGATGCGCAGGTGAAACCGCCAGCAGGACCGCAAGCAACGCGGCCAAATAGTAGTGATTCAAGTAGGTGCTGACGTCGATCAGCTGCACGTAGATCAGGCCGAGAGCAAATGCCGCGGCCGTGAGCCGAAATGCCAGCCCGGCTGCCACGCACAGAGCGAGCCCAAATAGCGCCCAGAACAGGGCGTGCAACGCGGGCGCTGAGAGCGGCTGAATCCAGTCGAAGCCCCAATACTTGAAGAACACCCGCGGCTGGACGAAGAAGCGCTCAATCCAGCCATTCTGGATGAAGCGCAGCATCGAGACCGAAAGGACCAGCCCGTACAACACCCGGAACGCCGCCAGCCAGGCCGAGTCCACCGGCCTCATCAGGCTTCGGAGTACTCGAGCCGTCTCAGTCGGTGTCACTGGCTACACCATCAGGTAACGTCAAGCCGAGCACGCTCCCGGCTCCGAAAAGATCGCTCTTGAGCAAGTCCGTGAGTGCCTTGACGGCGCGGTACAGCTCTTCGATTTGGGCCGGCGTGGCCTCGGAGAAAGGCGGGAACGCGTCTGCCACGGTTTGCGCGCGCTGCCAGGCATTGATGATGTCGGGGCCCAGGTCCGGACGTCCGACG
>JANNWK010000883.1:0-11012 GCA_031408355.1 Myxococcales bacterium | reverse complement strand
CCCGCGGCCTCCGCGCTCGAACGACACTCAGCGTTGCAACGGATTGATGACCGGCACAGCAGGAAAACGGGTAAAATCTCGGTCCGCCGTCCAAAGCTCGCGGATGCCGTGCAACGCGCAGAGCGACGCGATGCGCGCGTCGTGAACTCGGGCGCCCGTTACCCTACCTGCCACCAGCGCTGCCCGAAGCACACGCCAGTAGCCTGCCTCTTCGCCGATCAGCTCGACGGTCGGGCACTCCTGCCAAGCCTACTAGGATGTTGGTGTCGACGGCAATCACGGCCCGTCCTCGTAAAGCGCGTCCCGAATGCGTTCCCAGCCCGCGTCCCGGAACTCCGGGCGTAGCCCATTGCCGGACACGGAGGCATCCCGCAGTAGCTAGCGCCGCGCTTTTTATAAGCTCCTGAACGTCGACCAGGTCCTTGGCTCGATGCGGCGCGACCATGCCTGAGGCCAGCTTCAGCTCGATGTACAGCTCCACCGGGAGCAGCGCGAAGTTCTCGCCGCGCAGCGCGACCTCAGCGGGATCGGGAAACGCAATGGGCTTCGGTTTGTCGTCACCAGGAAAGCGACCCGTGCTCAGAACGCCCACGTTAACTCCGTGGTCCGTGTCCAAGAGCTTCCCGGTTCCAGCGCCGCGCTCGGCGTAGCCGTTGCCGAGGTACTTGAGCTTGAACGCCTGGAGGCTCTCCTCGCGCATGACTAGGTCGACATCGACGGTGACGCGCCGATGCCCATATTCATTGAGCGCCATGGCGCCGATGATGGCGTAGGGCAGCCCCTCCCTTTCGAGAATGGCAGTCAGCTTGTTGTGCCTCGGGGCTGAGCGGCCCCGCCCCCCAAGCGTGGGCGCCAGGCAGGGCGGTATGAGTCGGAGACGACGCCACGAGCTCCAAGCTACCATGATCGCAGAGCAGGAGCCCTTTTGGACTCGGGATTGCGGCTGCCGGCGCGCCGGCAGTGGGTCCTGCCCCGCTCGGTCCTTAGTAGAGCCACTCTACGCCGAGGCTCACGCCAAGCCACGGCTGGCCGAAGCTTGCCACTCGCGCGCCAGCGAAGCGAAGCGTGAGCGGCTCAAACGCGCTGCCCAGCTCGGTCGCCGCGCGTAGCCGCAGATCGCGGCGCACGTAGCTGCCGAGGCTGAGCGAACCCGCAACGAAGGGGCTCGCTCCGAGATCGAGGGTCGTGGGCGCGCCGGCATCGCTGCTTCCGTCGGCCAGCGCAAAGAGCAGGCCGGCACGCGCTTCCAGTGCGGGGGAGAGCCGCGCCCGCGGCCATGGCTCAAACGCGACGCCCAGTCGCGCGAGCCCGAGGGCGAACCAAGCGGAGGCGCTGCCCTCGCGCCGCTGGGTGGGTGCGGTGGCACCGACAGCCACGCTCACGCCCAGCCAGGGCACGACGTAGCCCACGCCGCTGACCTCAACACCGAGGAGAGTGCCTACGCCCCCTGTCGAAGTGAGCCCCAGCAGTGCGGTTCGAAAGGCCGCTTTGGGCGATTCCGCTCGGGTAAGCAGCCGCTCCCGCGCCACTTTCGTCACGAGGGCCGTCGCCGGCACCTGGCCGCTCGGGGCGTTGCGCGCCTCGAGTTCGAGCAGCGAGGCATAGAGTAGCTCGACGGCTCGGAGCGCGATCCGTTCGGGCTCCGGAGTAGCGCCAGCGTCGAGAGTCCGACTGCTGCTCTTGCCCGTGACGCGGTCGACCACGTGCACCGTTACGCCTCGCCCAGGCCCGCCGCGGGTGATCTGCACGGCGGCCAGCGCCCGCGCCGTCGCCGAAATTCCTTCAAGGTCTGCGGTCGAGTCGAGAACCACCGTGACGACCTCAAACCCCGCCGCCTGAAGCTCCGCGCGAGTGCGCTGTTCGACCTCCGGCCAGACCTGCTCGGCGGCTGCGGGGCGCACCAGTGCCACTCGCTCACCCGCTGGTCGTGCTTCGGCCGACGTGGCGCGCGCTAGACCAGCTACGGCCAACCACAGCTCAACGAACCAGCGAAGCCGCCGTGCTTGCGTACGGACCCTTCGGGTAGCGCTCAAGGTAGGTTGAGGCTACGCCTTGAGCCGTACGGATGTCACCCGCGGTACGCGCGGCGACCATCCAACGGCCCTGGGCCTCCTGAGCGTAGGAACCGCTTGGCATCTCAGCCAGGTAGCGTTCGAACCAGCGGGCCGCCGACGCCGGCGCCTTCAAACTATCGGCGTGCAGGCGCCCGAGCAGAAACGCGGCGTCGGCGCTCTCGCGGCTACCTGGGAAGCGTTCACGGAGCCGTTCGAGCGCCTGCTGGGCTCGCGAAGGCTCGCCCGCCAGGCGTGCCGCATCGGCCAAACGCGACAACGCAGCGCGATCCCAGGCCCTAAGCAGGTCGGTGAAGCCCGCCTGCTCTGCCGCAGCCAGCGCGCCCCGGTAGTCGCGCGCGCGATAGCGGCTTTGGAATAGCTCCTGAGCGGAGGGGCCGAGGGCGGGCGGAACGACGCCCGTCAGCTCCGGCGCCGATCCCGCTTTCGGTTCGTGAGTCGGCACGGGGTCAGCGGACCCGGTGACATCAAGCCGCTCGGCGCGGGCCACCGCGGACTGGCCGGCCTCTAGTCGCACCTGCCGTGAACGATCGGCGCCGGAGACCACCTGCACCACTCCGCGCTCGACCGCAACCCGAACATCCTTCGAGACCTCGTCACGTTCAACACTGAAGATGGTGCCCACGACGCTGACCTCGACCGTGCCCGCGCTGACCGTCCACGCCGTATGCCGTGCCGGATCGACGCTCAGCCGAAGCTTGCCTCGGACCAGCTCAACGCGACGCCGACCGGGCGCCGTCGTGCTGGCGTAGGCCAGGGTGCCCTGTGACAGTTCGACGCTGGTCCCCGGCTCAAGCTCCAGCAGGGAGGGCCCCTGAGCCGGCACTTCGAGCCGCACGTGACTGGCCACGGGCGTGGGTGCAATCGCAACGGGTGGTGCTGAAGGTGCGCGAGTGGCGATTGCCCACACCGCGAAGGCGCACGTCACAGCGAATGGCCCCGCCCAGAGCCACGAAGCGCGGAGCGTTCTGGAAGCACCGCCTTGCCGCGTGGCTTCGATGAACCTCGCACGACCACGCTGAAGACTGTCCTTTGAGATCTCTGGCGGATTGTTCTCCACCAAA
Source organism: Myxococcales bacterium (assembly GCA_031408355.1). Lineage (GTDB taxonomy): Bacteria > Myxococcota_A > Polyangia > Polyangiales > Polyangiaceae > PMG-095. The sequence goes on along the minus strand of JANNWK010000883.1, from coordinate 7,876 downwards.
GTAGCAATTTTCTCCAAGCTGTTCATGAATCTGTCCCCCCAGCTGACGCGAAGAGCTCGTGCAGTGCCGGGTATTCGGCTTCGTAGGGCCGCGAAAGCGCGATGAAGCGGCTTTCAGCTTGAGCCAAGCGCCGCTTGGCCGTGGCCAACGAGCAGCCCATCAATTCGGCCACGTCCACGAGGCGACGCTGCTCAAAGTGTCGGAGTGAAAATGCGAAGCGCTCCGCCGGTGGTAGGCCTTCTGCCACGCGATACAGGAGCCGCAGCAAATCGCCCGCGTCACTGGCGTGCGGCATCGCTAGGCGCGGGGCATAGCGCTCCGTGAGCAGGAAGCGCCGTCGCACGTAGCGCCGTCGGATCTCCTTGTAGACGGCATGGACCGCGATCGTCTTGAGCCAGCTACCTAGCCGTTCAGGTTCGCGTAGCTTGCCGGAGGCGATCAGCCGCCAGGCCTTCAGCAGGATCTCGTGGACCAGGTCCTCGTGGTCGGCATCGGGGCCGAGCATGCGACGGACAACCCGATGGACGTCGGGCGCGAAACCGTCATACAGCCGAGCTGCCCCCTGTGGGTGCCCCGCCAAGATCGCCTGGGCGATGGCAACTTCACTCGGTGCCGCTTCGGCTCGCAGCGGGCGTACCTCGGCCAGGGCAGGGCTACCTGGGGCGGATTGGGAGGAGCGGCTCACAGCGACCACGTCTTATGCTGAAGTCCCCCAGCGCGCCCTGGAGCGGCTCACAGCGGGCACTTCCGCAGAAGCTTACAGCTTTCCCGTCCCTTCAAGGCGTCGGGACGAGATTTGGATCCAGGGTCAGTAGGAGCTGGTCCAGCTCGAAGCCGTCCTCCCGGAACGATACCTGGACGTTGTGCATTCCGGCCACGTCGACTTGCAGCGACGCTCGCTCCTCGGCTGAACAAATGCCGCCCGCCGCCTCGTCGCGGAGTGCCGAGGTCCAGGTCCAGCGCGGTGGCCCGCACACCTGCACGGGCGTTTGGTTCCAAGATCCATTGAGGCCCACGAAGGCTGAGTTGTCCTTGGCACCTCCTCCATAGGCACGCAGCCAAACGAAATAGAGGCCTCCGATGTGGAAGTTGACTCGGTAGGTCAACGTGCAGCCAGCCCCCGCCTGAGCCGTGAAATTGACCCCTGGGACTTGTTCGCCGTCGGCCGTGAAGGTGTCAGGGAGCGCTTCGAGGTAGCCGCGCCCGCTCGTGCCCTCCAGGTGAGGTGCGTCGGGGTCATCCGACGCTTGCGCCGCATCCTCGTCGATGAGCGTGAAGTTGGAGGCCCCGGCTCGGGCTTCCAGGAGCGCGTAGTCCTCCGCTTCCAGCTGCAGTGTGATCGGCGGGTCGGCGACGCCGCCCACGGGATCGAGCGAAGCGTCGCAACCGAGCCATGAGAGGGCGATGAGCGCCACGCTTGCGCGAGAAATGGGTCTCATCATTGGGATAGCGACGGAAAGCCTTGCTGCGGGTCGTTCGGGCGCCCGAAGATGCCCGCCGTTTGAGGCGCCGCGGCCATGGCAAGCCGCGACGCGCAGCTGAGCTGCGGTAACCGGGTCCGAGGGACCCTCGTGAAGGTAACATTCCCATGTTCGCGTGTCCCCGCTGTCGCGCCGCGCTAGCTCGCACCGAGGCCCAGTGGGCGTGCCCCGGGTGCTCGGCTGCGTTCCCCGATCTAGGAACCATCCCCTGCTTGGTGCCGGAACCGCAGCAGAGTCGGCAAAATTGGGCCAGCGACGCCCAGCGCTTCGCAGCGATGATGACGGCTTCGGAGCGCCTGTTTGCGGGGGAGCTCGGGCGACCTGATCTGCCAAGCTCGACGAGGCGACGACTGCAAAAGCTTTTGGACGGCAACCAGCAGCACCGGCAGGGCATCCTCGCGCTCCTGAGTCGAGCGGGCATCGTGGCGGGCACCCTGGGGACCGAGCTGAGCGACCCAGAGGACGCGCGGCCCCCAGACATGGTGCGGGACTACGACTTCGCGCTCCGCGATTGGGCCTGGAACTCCGGCCCTGAGGGCGAAAACCAGCGCGCCGTCGAGCACCTCTTGGAGGCCTGGCCCACTGCGGCACCACGACGCGTGCTCTTTCTCGGCGCCGGGGCGGCGCGTCTGGCCTGGGATCTGCACTGCTGCAAGCGGCCCGAAGTGACCGTCGCGCTCGACCAGAGCCCTTTGAACCTGTTGCTGGCCCGTGAAGCGCTGAGCGGCGCGGCGCTGACGCTACATGAGTTCCCGTTTGCGCCCGAACCCGGGCATGAGCCGGTCGTCACACACTGCCCAAGCCAACGCGCAGCAACGCCCCCTGGATTTCAGCTGTTGCTGGCCGACGCCAAGGCACCCCCGTTTGCGCCGGCCGCTTTCGACCTGGTGGTGACGCCGTGGTTCATTGACGTCGTGGACGCGGAGCTTGCCAGGCTGATCGGCCTGGTTCACGAGCTGCTCGCCGAAAGCGGGTCCTGGCTCAACTACGGTCCGCTCCTGTACCCAGGGTACCGTCCCGTTGCCGAACGGCGTTCTCTCGCCGAGGTCGTCGAACTCGTCGAGCTCGGAGGCTTTACGCTTTCGCATCAAGGGGAGCACGACGTCGAACACTTGAGCTCACCCCACGACACGCGCATGCGCCGCGAACGGGTTCACGCTTTCCGCGCGGACAGATCCGCTTTTCGAGCCGCCGACGACGCGCTTTCGCCGCCAGCCTGGCAGTTGCTGTCGCATCGACCTGTACCTGCCGACGCGATCCGGGTTCGGCCGGCTCACCACCCCCTGCTGGCGGCGGTCGCGGCGCTTGTCGACGGGCAGCGAACGACCGATCAAATCGCTTGTCTACTGGAACAGCACCCGGAGTTTCCCAGCGACTCCTCGGCGCGAGCCGTGACCCAAGCGCTACTCTGGCACCTGGCGGGCGTGCTCGAACCGGCGGCGTCGGTTGCGCCCGTCAGCTCGTAAGGTCGAGCTCCTGTCCGGGCTTGGCGAGCCCAAACTTCTCGTCGTCCTTCAGCACTCCCAGGTGCGACAGCAGCGTGCGCGGGAGCAAGACCGACGACGCCTTGTTCTGAAAATCGCGCAAGGCGCCGTGCTTGATCTTGCCGCCGGTGTAGCCGGCGATGACCGCCATCTGTTGGTCACGCGAGTGGACCTCCCCAATGCCGGCGCCCCACAGGACCATGGTGCTATCGAGCAGGGAACTCGGTCCTACGGCCTGCTGGTCGAACGCGCCAAGCATCTCCGAGAACAGCTCGGCGTGGAGCTTGTCGCGCTTGCCGTAGTCGCTGCTCAGGCCGTGTGAAGCGGCGTGGCTGTCGCCGAGCTGGGCGTTCGAATAACCGGACTCACCGGCTTCGGTTTCGAGCATGTAGGCCACCGAGCGCACGGCTTCGCAGCGGAAGGCGACCGAAAGCAGCGCTGTGGTGTCGCGCCAGTGCTCATCGATGTAAGGGTTGGCGAGATCGTTCTTGCGCTCGGTCGGCCATTCCCGCGAAAACGTGACGTTCGGCTGGGCGCAGCCCTCCACAGGCGCAGCGGGCCCGCCCACGAGCCGTTGCTCGAGGGCCCGAACATCCTGAAAGTAGCTGTCCAGGACACGCCGGTCGGCCACCCCCAGGCGCTGCTCGAGGCGTGCCATGTCGTCCTTTACGAAATCCAGCATGCTCTTCCTGAAGGCCAGGCGTTGCTGCCGCTGCAGGTCGGTCACGTTGGGATCGAAACCAGCGAAGATCTTGTCCATCACGGATTTTAGCCCGTTGACGGCGAAGATCTTCTTGCCGTTGCGGTCCGTGGAGACCCAGTCCTTCTGCTCGTTGTTGTAGTCCATGCGGCCCGGGTCGACGAAGGGTGAACCGGAGATCACCACGTGCTGCGAGCGCCCCGTCGGGTAAAGTTGCTCGTAGCGATCCGCCAGGAAGGCGTCCATCGACACGCTATGGCTGTTGTCTTTGGCGCTGGGGACGGGCTTGCCGGTGAGCCAGCTCACGATTGCCACCAAATGATCGTTCCCGGACGATGAAGCAGCCTTGTCCTGGCCGTCGTCGTAACCGTTCTGCGCGCCCAGCAGGTTTTTCAGAATGGTTGCGCGATTGGACTTGAGCCACGGCTCCAGGGGCGCCGAGTTCTTGCCCGCGAAGCCCAAGTTCCGGATGTCCCCATTCACGGTCGGGTGAAAAGGTTCGTTGTGGTGCCCGTTCGGCTGATAAATGGCCAGGAATCGTGGCGCGCCCTGAGCCTCTGCGGCGTAGGCGCTGTCCGAGCCGAACATCGCTTCCAGGCTGGGCAGGGCGATGGCGGTGCCGAGCCCGCCGGCGGCGCAGCGAAGCAGGGTACGTCGATGGATTCTGTTTTTCTTCAGGGCGGTCATGGTGGCTCTCGCTGAGGTCAGGGCCCGCTGGGCGCTACTCGCTACCGATCACGCGCCGACGCAGGGCGTCGCTGGCCAGTGCAGAAGTCACCAGCGTGTAAAGTCCAGGATTCTCTGCGCCGGCGCTCGCGAGGACCTTTTCGACTGCGCACCAACCGCTGGCGTCGTTGATGTTGAGCGCCTGATGAATCATCGGACCGAGCACGTAGCTGGCCACGCAAGCGCCGAAGCTCTTGGCCTTCAGCAGCCGAGCGACGTCGGCCGGGCCGGCCACTAGGGCGCCTTCGTAGCTGGCCTCGGTATCGATGGGCGATCCATTGGCGTCCGTGCTCGCATAGCGTCCCGCCGTATCGAAAGCATTGAAGGCCTTGCCAAGCGGATCCATGCGTTGGTGGCAGCCCGTACATGCCGCTTGGCTGTTGCGCAGCTCGTACTTTTGGGCCTGCGTGGCGCCGACGTCGTTCAACTGTGCGTTGATCTGCTCCTGGATCTCAGGGCTCGCGGGTACGGGCAGCTCGACGCAGGCGAAAAGGTAGTTCAGCTCCTTGCCGCGGAAGATCTCCGGCACGCCATCTTTGTGCGTCGGCACGAGCAAGGAACCCGCCGTGAGCAACCCCTGAAACGGACTATCGACCGGGAGCTCGACGCGCTCGAATGCTTCCCCGAGGCCGGGCGGCACCGCGATGCCGTAGTGGCTCCCTAGCGGTCGATTCAAGAATGCGTATCGGGCGTCGAGCAGCTCGCTGATGCCTAAGTCTCCCGCAAAGAGGTGATCAAGGAAGCTCTGACTCTCTTGCGCCATCGCGCGAGTGAGGCCTGGCCAAGCCACCGCATCAACGCCAGCGGGTGGCTCCCCGGCGCCGATCGATTCAAGCGTGCTCAGGTGCAGGTAGCTCTCGGCCAAGCTTGCGAGGTAGCCAGCGCCGCGACCAGGCGCCGACAACATGCGCTCGATCTGCGGCTCCAGGCCAGCGCCCGGTTGAAGCTGGTCTGCAGCCGCGGCGGCGAGCAGCTCCGCATCGGGCACCGAACTCCAGATCGCCAGCGCCAGTCGCTCGGCCACGCTATAGCTGTCGAGCAGCTGCACTCCGGGTGTGCTCGTGACCTGAGTCCCCACGAAGAGCGTCTCCGGAGATAGCAGATAGGCCGTGAGCGCACCGATCAGCACCTCTTCGATCGGTAACTCCTGCTCCACTCCGCTTGCCAGCACGCGCTCAAGCCCCGCGCGGCGCGCGGCCAAGAGCGGCCGGCGCGCGAGCCTTTCGAGGTAGGGCTCAAGCACGCCCAGCGCGCAACTGGCCGCCCCCGCCCCCGTGCAGGCGCCCGCTTGGTACGTCGTCGAGACGAAAGCCGTGGCGACGTCGTTCGCGGCAGCCTCGTAGTCGTCGATGAAGCCTGTCGCGACGGTGAGGCTTGCGTTCGTCTTGGCATTCCGGTCATTGACCAGACGAGCGAACGGTTCACCCTGGACGCCCAGCACCTCAGCCGCCAGCCGGGTCAGCTCCGTGCGATTCAAGCGCCGAGGCTGATCCGCAGCGGGCGCGACCGTAGCGCAATCGGTGCCTGGTCCGCCCGGTCCGGGGCTCACGCCGACGGGAGCGCCGCCGATGCCAGAGGCGCCTCCGCCCGACTGATTCGCGCCTGCTCCGCTAGGCGAACCTGCGAGCTCCGCCGTACAGGCCAGCAGCGCTGGTAGGCCTAGGAGCGAAAGCCAGACCGGGGGCTGGTGCGTGGGCTTCATGAATGTTCCAGAAGGCAGTCCCGCGGCCCTGCTCCGAAGGGCTCACGAGTCCGAAGAAAGTACCGGCTCATGGTTGAAAGACGGCGCTTTCCGCGGGCCCCTCAGCCACACAGCTTGGGCAGCCCACCCGGCTGAGCACCAACTTGTCCACCTCGAAGCCATCCTCCCGGCCGCCGAGCAAGATCCAGTACTCACCCTGGACCACGCTGAGCGCCCCGCCTCGAACCCACTCCCACTTGCCGGTCCGTTCAGGCCCCACTCGACTGATGTACTTTTCGCCCTCTCCTGGCCGTTGGGCGACGCCCCAATGCAGGTCGCCGCTGTCGGTGTCGCTGTTCATAGCGCGCAGCCATAGCTCGTAGACCCCGGCCTCGCTGAAGCGAGCCCGATAGTAAACACGCGGGCTTTGCTCCGGCACATACCAGTTGCACCCCGCGTGCGGAACGACGTCGTGGTTGTCGTACAGCGCGTCTGGCAATAGCTCGATGTACTGCCCAGCGCTCGCCGCGGCTGCGTGGCTTTCGTCCGGATCGCAGCCGAATTGTGCGAACACTTGCTCCCAGCCGGGCAGCAGGCTGTCACGGTGGTTTGTGATGATGCTACGGATCGTCCGGTCGCTTCCCGGCGGCGTCTTGTCCAGACTCTGCAGCTCCTCTTGGGCGATTTGGCAGCGCGCCGCAAACTCGGGCAGTCCCTTCACATCGACTGCCGCGCTGTTGACCATCCACCAGCGGGCGCCCCGGTAGTCGTCGTCTCCGTAGCGTTGCGTAGCGAAGTGTTCCGCCTCGATGACCAGCATGCCGGCGGCTTCCGCGAAGTAGTACTGAGCGAGCCGCTCGGCCTCCCTTTGCCCGCCGAAGAGCGGGCCCTCGTGGCCGCGCGGGTCGAAGGTCGCCTCGCCGCCCGACCCGCCCACGCCACCGGCAGGACTCACGGCCCCGCCGAGGCCCGTCTGCCCCGCGCCCGTCGACGGACTACCCCCCGATCCGGCAGGGCTGAACGCCCCCCCCACCGGAATGGCAGGGCCTCCTCCGAATACGCCAGCAGTTCCACTGCCGGAAGCGCCCGCCGTGACCGCTACCCCGGCCTGACCCGACGAGGCCCCTGTAAGCGGGCTGTGCGACTCCGCTCCGCAAGCGGGGAACAGCAAGAAACCAAAGAGACGTAGCCAGTGGCTCGGCGAAAGGATGAAGGTCATGGAGGCTACCGCCAAGGGAGTCCCCTTCAGCTGTCCCAAAAGGCTCAGCCGGGCTCAGCCGCGCGCCGGCGCGCATCCGCGGGGCCGAGTGCTGGGTTCACCGTGGTTTGTGCAGCTCGAAACCGAGAACGCGCGCGAACCCGACGAAGTCCTTGTCTGTCGTCAGGATGGACATCCTTCGGCGCAGGCTGACCGCGCACATCAAGAAATCCGTGTTCGAGCCCTGAAGCCCCTTGGCTCGGCACCGGTTAAAGCACGTGGCGGCTTCCTCGTAGTCCACCGCATCAAGCGCCTCATCTCCGAACGCCCGCAACCGGTCGCGTAGCTTCCGGTACTGGTCCGCTGCTCGAATTCCCGACAGGATCTCTTGACGGATGGGCCCCATCATCGCTACCCGACCCTCCCGGATTAGCTCTACAAACTCCGCGGTCTCCGCGCTGTCGTGCGTTGCTGGCCGTCTAAGCGCCAACGACCACACCGACGTGTCGACGAGCACGTTCACTTGCGTTGCCGTTGCTTCTTGTACTCGTACTTCGGAGCCAGATCGATCTTACCAAACAGCTCCATGATCTGCTGCTGCTTGCG
>JANNWK010000882.1:0-2397 GCA_031408355.1 Myxococcales bacterium | reverse complement strand
GTTCGGTGCCATCGATGCTGACCAGGGGTCCATCGGCGCGCCCGCTCGAGAGGTGCAGGTGCGCGGCAAAGCCGAGCGCGTCCACGCCGGGCGGAATGACGAGCGAAAGTGGCGCGTCGGATCGGGCGAGGGTTGCGGCTTGGTCGAGGGCCAAGCGCGCCCCTGGGCTGTAGGCGCAGGTCAGGACGCGCCGCGCCAGGCGTTCTGCGGGCAAGCGATGGCGTGCGGCCTCGGCGCCGACGGCGCGCTCGAGCCGTGAGCACTCGAGCGCGAGCAGCTCAGCGCGGGCTTGTGCGGTGAGTTCACGCTCGCGCGCTCGAGCCAACGCGGCCGACACCGAGATGAGTGAGCTGATGCGGTCCGCCAACGCGCGTAGTGCTCGCGCCTCTTCCAGGGTGAGCGAGCTCTTGCGGCTCTGGCTTGGCAGGAGCACGAAGCCCAGCGGGCCATCGGAATCGCACACCACCGTCGCCGAATAGGCACCGCGTGCACGAAACCAGGCCAATAGGCCACGGACTTCTGGTCTGCGCACTTCGACGGCGGAAAGGGCGTCGACGCGCAGGGTGCGCTCCGGTTCGTCGACGGCTAGCTCGTACAGGCGCGGAGGCGCTTCTGCCCGCTCCACGTGCAGATAGCCCGCAACGTCGACCGTCAGGACCTCGCTGGGCGCATGTCGCCAAATTTCGGCGCGTCCTTTGCCAGACGGGGCTGTGTTCTGGAGCGCGACGAGCGCGGCTGTCAGAGCGGTGTCGGGATCAGGTGACAGGGCTGCTCGACTTGCGGCCTCGATCGACAAGAGCCAGCGTGACTGCTCCGGACCGAGCGGACGAGCCACCTGATGAGCCAACAGGCCCACGCCGACGCACGCCACAGAGGCCGCGATCAAGATCGTGCCGGCTGCGCTCGGTCGGGCGTGGGCGAGGATGCCCGCGGCGACCACCACCGGGACGCCGACGATCGCGATCGCAAGAATCGCCCGCAGGGCGCGGGTCACGCTGGTGGGCTCGTTGGCCGTTGCTGCCCACGCTGCCAAGACCGCCGCGCTTCCGGCCGCGGCGGGCAGGAAGCGATCGGGTGGCCCGAGCGCAAAGGCGGCGCCGAGCAGGGCGACTGTACCGGCTGTCAGCGAAAGCGCGAAGGCTCCGGTCGCGCGATCGCCCACGCCCAGCTCCACACGGCGCAGCGTGCGCAGCCGGAATGTCGCGGCCACCTGCACGAGCAACGCGCCGGCCGCGGCGCTCGTGGTCGAGTAATCGACGAGCAGTGGGTCCTGCACGAACCGGCCCGGGAAGAGCGCGAAGGCCGCCGGGATGGTGGCCGCGATGGTCCACAAGAGGCCACTGAACGCGGCCGCGTCCAGCGAGTCGGCGCCGCGGGGGGCGACGAGCATGCCGCCGAGCGGCTGGATGCGAGCCAGAGCGACCAGGGCGCTCACTGAGGCGATACCGGCGCCTAGGTTGGCCGCTGCGTCGAGGGCGGTCCGACCGGACGCCCCCGAGCGAGCGATGACGAATAGCGCGGCGCCGAATGCGCACAGCCAAGCCGCCTTGCGAGCGCTTGGGCTCACGCCAAGCGCGTGCGCGGAAAGCTGCATGCGCCGGAACGTCCTCACGAAGAGCCAGCCCGAGATGCCCGCAACGCCGAGCGTTGCACTGCCACCTCCGCTCGCTGCCGCCGCAAAGGCGACGTAGGCGAGCGCAAGCAGGCATAGCGCAAGCTCACGGGTCATGCCCGAGTCTATACCGAAGAATGCGGCCAATTGCCCAGTCGCCTGCGGAGCGGCTTGCGGGGGCCAAAGGACAGGGCTATCCGGCGCCCTCCGCGGATGGGCCCGAGCGTCGGGAGCCAGGCGCGGGTGGCCGGCAAAGGGCCGTTTGGCAAGGGCACCACTCTGAGATGAAGAAAAACTACGTCCTCGATACCAACGTACTGCTCCACGACCCGCACGCCATCTTCAAGTTCGAGGACAACGATCTGTTTCTACCGATCTACGTGATTGAGGAGATTGATCAGTTCAAGCGCGACTCGAACGAGCGTGGGCGCAACGCGAGAACGGTATCTCGACTGCTCGATGGGCTCCGCGCCAAGGGCCCGCTCTCGGTCGGCGTTGCGCTCGGCGACGAGGGCTCGCTGCGCGTGTTCGTGCCACAGACGCGGGCTGAGCTTTCGATCGCGCTCCATCCCGATTCGGGGGATCACGCGATCCTGCAAACTGCGATAGCTCTGCGCGATTCTCACCCAGACACGCCCACCATCTTCGTAACGATGGACGTGAACCTGCGGATTCGCGCCGACGCCCTGGGCCTTCAGACTCAGGCCTACGAGAACCAAGCCGTCGATTTCGAGCACTTGGAGTCCGGCACCGTCGAGTTGACGTTGCCGGCTGCCGAGCTCGAC
>JANNWK010000881.1:0-9905 GCA_031408355.1 Myxococcales bacterium | reverse complement strand
CGATCTTGCGGTTTCGGGCGCCGAAGCCTTCGACCAAGCGGACTACGCCACAGCGCTCGACCGTTTCCAGCGCGCCGAGGCACTCTACCGGGTCCCCTCCATCTCCCTCATGACGGCCCGTTGCCTCGCCCGAGCCGGCCGAGTCGTGGAGGCTGTAAACAAATACGAGGAAACGATGCGCACCCCGGTGGAAGCCGGCGCACCGGAGGCCTTCCAGCGAGCCGTCGCGGAGGCCGCCCGGGAGATCGAACCCACGCGAAACCGGGTTGCTCGAATCGAGTTGAAGCTACCGCGCGAGCCCGCCGCTGGCTTCGAGCTTACGCTCGATGGCAAGCGGGTGCCCGAGGCGCTGCACGGCGTGCCGATCCCCCTCGATCCCGGCGTGCATCGGATTTCCGCGCGCGCGCCGGGGCGCGAGCCGTTCACCCGTAGCGTGCGGCTGGGTGACGGTGAACGGCAGCGGCTCGAAGTCTCGTTCGAGTCGGAGGGCACGTCCGGTCCCGCTTCGACCCCACCTGCCGATGACCCGAACCGCCCCGTGGCTGGCGGCGCTTCGGTGCTCGGGATGGGCCTGCTGAGTGTCGGCGGGGTGGGTCTGGTCCTCGGGACGGTGACCGGCGTCGTGGCGCTCAATCGCCAGGCCAGCTTGGACGCCGCCTGCACGCCCGGTTGCCCGCCCAGGATGGCGTCCGATCTCGATTCCTTCAGGTTGAACCGCACCCTCTCCTATGTTGGCTTCGGGGTTGGGTTGGCGGCGGCGGGCGCGGGCGCCTACCTCGTGCTGCGCAAGGACGGTTCGGGCGAGGTCGTCGCCTTGCTGTCACCGCACGGGGCCGCCGTCCACGGACGATTCTGAGCAATCCCTGCGCCCACTCAGCGGTCTTGACGGAAGACGAGCCCGACGTCGGTGCGTTCCTCCGCGACCGATCGATGGTCGCGCGCGATCTGGTGCAGTGTCGTGACCAGCGTCTCTATCAAGTACGGCTTCTGGAGGAAGGCTAGCGCTCCCTGCTCGCGCACCGCCGCCTCGCGCACCGGATCGGCGTGACCGGAGGCGAACATGATGCGGGCACCAGGGTGGCGCCGGACGAACTCGGCCTGGGTGGCTTCACCGTTCATGCCCGGCATGTCCAGATCCAGCATGATGACGTCGTGCCGACTCGCCTCGTAGAGCTCAAGAGCTTCAGCCCCGCCCCCGGCTTCCGTGACCAGGAATCCGTGTTGTCGCAGTAGGCGGCCGAAGCTGCGCCTGACCAGTTGCTCGTCGTCGACGAGCAGGACACTGAGCGTGCGGTCCGAACGAAACGGCGCCTCGGCGGGCGCGCGCTCGCCGGTGGTCGCGAACGTTTGCACGTCCATGGCAGGTAGGAAGATCCGGAACGAGCTGCCTTGGCCGGCTGCCGACTCCAGCGTGATCCGCCCGCCGTGGAGCTTGACCAAATCGCGCACGGTGGACAAGCCGATCCCAAACCCGGAACCTTCGCGTTTCGTCGTGAAGAAGGGGTCGAAAATCTGGTCGCGTGTCTCCTGTGCGATGCCGGTGCCGGTGTCGGTCACCTCCAGCATGACGGCCGGCCGCTCGCGGTCGAAGCCCAGATCTGCCGGAGCGGGCACCAGCTCTGCGCTGATGCGGAGCTTGCCGCCGTTCGGCATCGCGTCGCGCGCGTTCAGGCACAGGTTCAGCAGCACTTGCTGTAGCTCGGAGTGGTTCCCGTTGACCACGACGCCCGGCTGAACGTGCGTCTCCAGGCGAACCGTATGGTCGATGGTGTGGCGGAGGATGCGCGCCAGCTCTTTGACGAGCTCCCCCACATCGACCGGCTCGCGCACGGCCCGTTTGCCGCGAACGAAGCGCAGGATGCCTCGGGTCAGCTCGGCGCCCTGGGTCGTAGCCAGCGCCAGATCGCGCAGGCACTCGCGCACCTTCGGCTCAGCCAGGGTGGTGCCGGTCGGGAGCCGCTCCAAGAAGGCTGTGCCCGCGTGCAGGGCCGCCAGCACGTTGTTCAGATCATGGGCGATGCCCGCTCCCAGGCGCCCGACGGTTTCGAGCCGTTGACGTTGAACGAGCTGCTCCTCGACGACGTCGAAGCTCGAAAGGCTGACCACGACCCGAGGCCCTAGGCGGATCTTGTCGCCCAGCTGGGCTATGGCGTGCTGCAGCCGGACCCCGTTGAGAAATGTGCCGTTCTTGCTGCCCAGATCCTCCACCTCGAACGCGCCGGAGTCGCTGCGCCGGATCCGGGCATGTAGCCGTGACACCCCGAGATCGTCGACCATCACGGTGGCGTCCGGGGCTCGGCCGATGGTGGCGACGCCATCCACCTTGAACTCTTGGCCGACGGCGGGCCCTTCGAGCACGGTGAGCCGCACGGCGCTGGGCTTGACGCGCTGCATGGGCAGCGTGTTCTTCCTTTGGACTCCGTGGTCACTCATGGCTGCGAGCCGACAACTGACCTACGGCCAGATCCCGGCAAACTAACCATGACACAGAAGTCAGACCTCGCAGCTTCCCCGTAGCCTTGACCCTCGATAAATCGCGGTAGCTCAAGCCCCGAGGAAACTGGCACGCCGGCTGCTACGTAGGTAGTCAGCGATGGCAATGTTTGGGCGAGTGATGCTGTGGACGGTAGCGCTGGTAGCGCCGGGGGGCTTTCTGCTCCTGCCCGTCCTCGTGGCGTTCCGCGGTTCCGGCCCGGGAGTGGTGGGAGGCAGGCTCACACGAGGCGTCGCCTGGTTGAAGATGAGGGCGGTGCCCGGCGCTGCGCGTCACGCGAGTTAAGCCCGACGCATGTGCAGTGCTACTGCACGAAGTCGTAGTACTCGACGGCCAGGTCCTGAAACGCGCTGTCGTGTCGGTTCCCGACCCGGCTGATAGCAAACTCCTGCTTGGGCACGTAGGTGAGCGAGGAAAGGTCGGTGCCGTCGTGGAGCGCCTCGTACTGCGCGCGCGTCAAGTTGATCCCGTCTGCGAGGCCCTTGGCAAAGCCGATCCGCGAGGCGGCCGCCTCAAAGCCCGGCTGCACGTAAAGTGGCAAGGCCTCGGCCGCGTCGCCGCTGCCGTACCCAACGGCGACGAGCGGCGCCCCCGCCAGCGGCAGCTTTCGGTCGGCGGCTTCCTCGAGGCCGGCGGCGATCCAGGCGGGCAAGGCGGCGCTGTACAGGTTGCCGAGATCCCGAGCAGCCTCCGAGCCTAGCCCCATCTTCTGCTCCAGCAGCCTCCGGAACGGGGCCTGTTTGCGCAGCGTGCTGGCAGCAGCCGTCGTGGCCACATACGGGTCGGCGACCGCGTCGTCTCGCAGCAGGTCACCGTAGAGGTCCGGCGTCGAGACCGTCTCCTTCAGAACGTCGCTCAAGGCCACGCCCGCCTCCTGGCAGAGCGCTTGCAGTTCCTCGTGGTGGTGGTCGCCACGCGCCAGGCCACGCACGTACAGAAACGACATCGCCTGCACCGGCATCAGGTGATACGGGCGGTGAAAGAACAGCGCGCGAACGCTGTCGTAGTAGCTGCCCGCCGACACCTGCAATTGACTCAACATGCGCTCTACCGCGTGCACTGTTTCGTCCAGGTAGGAGAAGGTCGAGTACTTGCCGCTGAACACCGGAAAATCGCTGGGCCTCTGGGTGTTGGGCGCGTAGCCCTCGGTGTAGTGGCGAGCGAAGGGCTTCCGAAAATCGGGGCCACGGTAGGCCGAGGCGCTGCCTGCGTGCGCTAGATCGACGCCGAATAGCGCGGGCGAGCGTTCGACCAGCATCGCCACGGCGCCTGCACCTTGCGTCTGCTCTCCGGTGCTGCCGCGCTCATACTCGGCGACGTCCGCGCTCACCACGATGGCCAGCCGCTCGGCGCCGTCACAACTGGCGTAGCGCAGCGCGCTCTTGAGCGCATAAACGCCGCCCAGGCAGGCATGCTTGAACTCCGGTACCTCCATATGCCGCGAGAGCCTGGGTCGTCCGAGTGCCTCGAGCGCCCTATCCACCATCCCGCGCACGATGACCGCCCCGGCTGCGTTGTCCGTGCTGGATTCGGTGCCCAGGCCGAGAAAACCCACACGCGTTGGATCGATCTCGTTCTGCCGAATCAGCCTAAGCACCGCGTTGGCAGCCATCGTGTAGACGTTCTCGTGCCGGCCGCACACGCGGAAGCTGCGCCCCACCACGGCCGAGATCTTTTCCCAGCTGTTGTCCGTCCAGTCGCACCACTCCTGAAGGTCCACGCGGAAGGGTGGCACGTACACGCTCATGGCGCTGACGCCGGGCAGCGATTCATGGGAAAGCATTGCGAGTCTCCTATCACCGGCCAGGCCCTCTGCAAACCACACTGTGAATCTTCGGCACGGTCGGGCAGGGCCTAGCGGCAACAGCTGAGGCCGTTTTCGGGCAACGGCGCGGGGCAGCGCGCTCTTCGGGCTTGGTACGCCGCTTGCTGACTGTAGTCCTGTCGCGGGTGGGACCCGCTGACTCAACGGAGGAACAATATGAAATATCGTATGTCGGCTGTGGCAGTAACACTGGCTTTCGCGGCGCTAGCTTGCAGTTCGGGGCGGGACGTGGAGGTCAGCGGGGAGATCAGCGCGCCTGCCACGGCGCAGGTTCAGGCTAGCCTCGTCGTGGAGTTTCTTGACGTGACGGGCGAGGGTGACGCGATCGAGACGAGCGTGGCGCACACCATCGCGCTTGACGCGCCGGGCGTGTTCAAGGAGACGGTATCGCTAGCGGGCGACAAGGTCATCGTGCGCGCGATAGTCGATGCGGACGGCGACGGAGCGTGCAGCGTGGGCGAGCTCTGGGGAGAGAGCCCAGCGACCGAGATCGGCGAGGAAGGTCGCGTGGAGGCGCTGGCCTTGGTCCTCGGTAGCGCCGCCTGCCCCGCAGAGTAGCGGGCGGCGGAAGGGACGGGGGGGGGCGCGCCGCCGCCGCTACGCCAGGTCTTCGGCCGAAATGGTGGTGGCGGTGGCGTGGCGAGCGCCGGGCTCCAGGCGCACGCGCGCTTGACCCGTGTTGGCGCTCTCGATGCACAACATCTGCGGCCATTCATTGTCGCCGAAGTCGCTCATGCGCTTGGCTTTGTCCAGCCAAGGATTCCAGACCACGGTCGTATTCGAATCCTGCTTGGCAACGACCAATCGGCGCTTTCGTCCCGGGTCAACCACGCTCACGGTCGAGCGGCTGGTGTAGACGCGATCGGTTTCGGCCACGAAGCGCAGGGGCGAGCTGCCCTCGAGCAAGTTCAAGGTTTGGCTCACCTTGTCGTCGTAGTGAGCGCCTGAAAGGCCGAGGACCTCGACCTGACGAATATCGCTGATGCCCAGGTACGTGTGGAGGGCCAGCTCGTAGTCGAGCGGCGCCTCTCCCAGGTTTTCTAGCTCAAACGAGAGAGAGAGCTCGGCACCGACCGTGAGCTGCACGCGCGCACGGAACGAATGCGGAAAGCCCAAGCGCGCGGCGTCGCGGAGCTCCAGCGTCAATTCAGCTACGACCGCGTCGCCTCGCTCCTCGGAACCCTGGAAGGCAAATGCATGGGTCCGAGCGAAGCCGTGCGCGGGCAAGTCCGGGCGGGAAGGATGCGCGCCGAACCACGGAAAGCACAGCGGGATGCCGCCGCGGATGGCCTTGCCGGGCTGGTAGACGGTCTGCTGGCTCAACCACAGCAGTTCGCCGTGTTGCTGCGTTTGGAAGGACGCCACGTGTCCACCCTGCAGATAGACAAGCGCCTCGCCGTCGCTGGCCCGAAGCCGCAAGGCTTTCAGACCGTGAGCTTCGATTTGTTCGGTGTGGCGAGCAAGTCCGGGCGGCTTCTGCATGCTGGTTGCCGCCAACCTAGTGGATTTGCGGGGAGTCGGGCTATCCTGCTCCGGCCGCAGCATGCAGGTCGTCGATTTTTTCCGTCTCGAGCGGTCGCTTCAGGACCGCTTCATTGAAGCGGCCAGCGGGTCCGTGCCGCCAGTCCCGCTGGCCTTTTGCCGGGCCAAGCCGGACTTGCGAGTGCTTGGCTGGTGGACAGGCAGCGTCGCGGCGGGCGCGGCAGTGATGGCGTTGCTGGCCTACGGCTTCGGCTCGCTGGCGAACGCCTATGCGTTGTTGCCGACACCGTTCGTCTTTGCGCTCGGCGGGGGCGTGGCGCTCGCGCTGTTCGCAGCGCTACGCGCGCTCGCTCAGGACCAGAAGCGCGATGGCTTGCCCTATCGAGCTGGCGCCTACCTGTTCCCGATTGGGGTGGTGGACGCCCAGAGCGACGTACTGCGCGTGCATCGGTTCACCGATCTGTCGGCGGTATCCCAGCGGCAGTGCCGGGTGAGCCTCACCTTCCAGGCGGGAGTCAGCTTCGACTTCGAAACGGCCGATCCGGCGCTCGCCGAGCAATTGGTCCAGCAGGTGGAACAGTACCGGCAGCGCGTTTCCGGGGACTCCGGCCCCGCCAGCAGCCGTGAGCTGGCGGCGCTCGACCCGCTCGTGGATACCGGCTTCAGGAGCCCTTTTACCCCGACCGAGTCGCGTCACAGGAGCATGCCGCGCTGGCTCAGCTTGGGCTGGCTGCTGGCGCTGGTCGTCGGCGCCGTGCTCGGTCCGCTCGCCTGGAAAGCTCGCAACTTCGTAAGCGAAGAGCGGCTCTACGCGGCGGCGCGCGCCGACGGAAGCTCCTCGGCCTACCTCGCCTACCTCGCTCGCGGTGGCACGCGCAGCGAGGTGGCCGAAGTGCTCTTGCCACGAGCGGAACTGAAGGACGCGATCGCCAAGCACAGCGTGGTGGCCCTTGAGCAGTTCATGGCTCGCGGCAAGCTCGCCGGGATCCAGAATGAGCTGCAGGTTGCCCTGAGGCAGGCCCTGCTGGCCGAGCTGGAGCTTGCGGCGAGCAAGGGGTCACTATCGGCTTTGGTCGCGTTTGAGCAACAGCAGTCCCAGCATGGACTCGTCCGAGCGGAGCTGGAGCTCAAGAAGGGCGAGCTGTTTCAAAAGGCCGCGCGCTCCTTCGCTGGCGCAGCCCAGCCAAGCACACCGGGTCTCGTCGGTTTCTTCGGCCGGTTGCTGTTCTACGCGCGCAAGCATGGCCCCGAGGTAGAGATTCGATTTCGTCGACGCCCCACGGATTCAGCCAAGGATGCTGAAGTCCAGCTACAGAAGAGCGCGTACTACCTGGGGCCCGACTCGCTGCCTTCACGGTTTTTCGAACCCGCGGACTGGGAGCCGCGCGAGCTTACGGTCGGCAAGGAAATCGAGGCCCGGCTCAATCGTGAGTTTGCCCCGGATATTCTGGCTTTCAAAGTCGGCCCTAGCCTGGAGGACGACGGACAAGATCTGCCGAAGGTGAGTCGTCCCACCTTGGTCATCACGCATCGCGCCGAGATGTCCGGGGCCTTCATGAGCAAGAAGCCGCGGGGGGCCTTCGTGGGGCTTGGCTTCATGATGCGAGCGGTGCTCGTGATACCGAACGACGACCAGCCGCTCAATTTCAAGTTCTCCGCCTGGCTACCGCCGGATCTGAAGCGTTGGGAGCAACCCGCTGCAACGCCCCAGGATGTCTACGAGGCGCTCGGTCGCGAGGGGCTCCAGCGCTTTTCGAAAAAGCTGCTGGCGTTCCTGTTCAAGGCGCCATAGCGGCTCACTCGGACTTCGCGCAGCGGAAGCCGGCCACGAGCATGCGCCAGCCTTCGGGGTGGTGCACACGATTGGACGCACGCAGGCCGGCGGCATCGTAGTTGAACGCGCCCCCGCGCAGCACGCGTTCGCAGACCGTGGGGATGGGGTTCTTGCCAGTGAAGCCAAGCCGATTCTGCTTCTTCAAGGAGGCCAGCGACTCGAGCACCTCGGCGCAGCTGCCCGCTATGCCCTGGCCCGCCGTCGCTCGCCGATACGCCATCGGGTCATACAGGTCGGCGGTCCACTCCCACACGTTGCCGGTCAGATCCAGGTGACCGTACGGTCCGCGGCCGTCGGGATGCGAGCCCACCGGGTCAGTCGTCGCGCCTTTTGCGCCGGGTTTGCGCCCGAAGCAGGCCAGGCGGGCGCTGGGCGGCTCGTTGCCCCAAGCGTAGCGCCGGGCATCGTCGCCGCGCGCGGCGCGCTCCCACTCCGCCTCGCTCGGGAGTCGCTTGCCGCGAAAGGCGCAATAGCTACTCGCGTCATGGAATGACACGCCCACCACGGGCTGCGCCTCGTCGCGGAATCCGCCTTCCGGACCCGCGCCGAACCGGCGCGCGACGTCGTCGCGGAAGGGCGCGCATTTTTCAGCGCTCACACACTGCTGGTACTCGAGGTTAGTGACCTCGGTGCGGTCGAGCCAGAAGCCCGCCAGCGTTACCTGGTGCGCTGGTCGTTCGTCACCCTCCCCGCCGCTATCGGCTCCCATCATGAACGTGCCCGCCGGTACGTGTAGCATTTCGCCGGGCTCGGACTCGCCGTGACCGAGTTGACTGAACAGGAGCGGGGCGACGGCGAACAGGAGCCAGCTTGAACGCCGCTTCATCACGGCTGGGGAGCGCGCTCCAGCAGCACCGAGAAGCCCACGCGGCGGTCAGCGGGGTCGGGCTCGCTCGGCTTCGAACCGTTACCAAAGACCTTGGCGGTCGCGCCGATCGTGAGCAGGCGCGTCAGCGGCACGCCGTGCACCGCCAAAAGGTCGCGAATGGCCTGGGCGCGTCGCTCCGCCAGGCCCGGCGACTCGCCCGCGGCGATCTGCCCGACCACGCCCAAGCACTCGATTTGCGGCTTGGCCGCCAGCGTTGCCGCCACTTCCTTGCCGAGGGCGTCGGCGTCCGGCGGAAGCTCCGCCGAACCCTCCGCAAACCTGAAGCGCTGGCTCACCACGGTTTGGGTCTGCTGGGTCACGCGCACGCGATCCTGCGCCGCCGTCGACTCGATCTGAGCGCAACCTACGACCGGGGGGGCTTCGGCCGCCCGATCCGCCGCGTCCGAGTTAAAGACCGGGACGGCCAGCTTCACCTTGGCGGACGGGCAGCTCCCGCTGGGCGCTTGCGGCAGGGAGCAAGCGACGCGCCCATGCGCTTCCAAGTGATCGGCGAGCGGCAGCTCGTACTGGGACTTGACCAGCGTCCGCTCCGACACCGGCCCGGGTGTGTAGCGCGGGTAGCTGGCGTTCGGCAGCGGTCGATAGCTGGCCTCGAACACCACATGAGGGATCGGAAATTCCTTGTCTTCGACCTTCGCCACGCTGACGAGCTCGCACTCCCCGACCCACGCCTCAGGGGCGCAATCGGCCACGCTTTGCCGCTTGGCGCAGCCGACAAGGACGCCGAGGGATAACGCGAACACAGGCAGGGACCGCATGCGGCGAAAGCCTAACAGGCCTTGGGCGCCTGCGGCGTGGCGACTGTTCGGGGTGGGGTTCGGGCGCGCTCAACCCGTCAAAAATAGTCTTGACCATTCCACGACGTGATCCGGGCAACTACAGCACAAGGCCGCTGCCCAGCTGGAGCCCGGGATCCAGCCAGTGATTGCGATCGTCCATGGCGCGACGGGTCCCCAGATCGAAGCTCAACCGGATGTCGATGACTCGCCACGCTACCGAGTGGGCGAGGTTGAGCTCATAGCCGCCACCGGCAAATAGCCCGAAGCGAACGAAGCTGCCTCCGTCCTCATCGCGCGCAAATGTGGCGCCCACCGGCGATCCGCCGAAACGTAAATAGGGGCCCTGAAACAGACTGCGGTCGTTAGCGAGGGGAACGACGAGCGAAAGCGGGAACGACCAGTCAAAGGCATGCGTCACGCCGCCGTACAGCAGCTGGGTCTCCAGCTCGAACGCCGCCGCTTCCCAGCGAAAGCCCAGCGCCACGCAGCCGCCCGCCTTGAGCCCCGACCAGAGCCCCACGCGCGCGATCGGACAAAGCGTCAGCCCCGTTCCATAGCGCCCATGGGACTGCCGATAGTAGCGGCCACCACCGCCGGAGCCC
>JANNWK010000880.1:0-4479 GCA_031408355.1 Myxococcales bacterium | reverse complement strand
CGAGCGCGAGCTGCTCCAAACCCCGGAGGGCCTTGTAGCGAACCAAGCCATTCCCGTGCTCGGCCACGATCTTGAGCAAAATTTCGAGGGCCGCCTTGGAAAGGAAGGCGGCGATGCTGCGCGGTACATGGATGCGCACGCGCCGCTCGACGTTCTCGTCGTCGAGAGAGCGGGTGAGCGCGCGCAGCGCCGGATCGCCCAGACGGACCAGCGCGCGCCGGGCCACCAGTCGGTCGTCTGCCCACTTCAAGCGCCCGATCAGAAACTCGATCGACGATTCGTCGCCCCCCACCTCGAGCGCTGACGTCACGGCGCTCGCCAGCGCCGGTAGCCGGGAAAACTGCAGCAAGAGTCGCGGACTTTCAGGGGTTGGATGCGCCGCCAGGGCTTCGATGAACGCGAGCTTCAAGGTGTGCTCCGCGTCGTCATCCGCAAACAGCTCCCAGCCAAGCGGGTCGCCGGCCAGGGCGTCGCCGCCCCGTTGCGCCAGGTAGAGGGCCGCGAAGGCGCGCAGGCTGGGGCTTGCCTGCTCTAGCACGCGTCGCAGTACCGCTGTCTCGCCTGCCAGCGCGAAGGCACGCACGGCCGCCTGCGCCACGCGCGGCGAAGCTGACTCGAGCAGGCGTTCGCCCAACGGATACCAGTCCTTGCGGTGGCTTGGGCCGAATAGCTCAAGCGCACGCAGCAGCACCGCCTCGTCAGGGTGGAGCAAGATCAGCGCCGGGATCAAGCCCGCGCGCTTACGTGCGGCCAGCACGTTCATGGCTGCAACGACTTCGCCCGACTGCGGTCGTGCCAGCGCTTCGACAAGCGTCTCGACTGAAGTCAGGTCAAGCTCGGTGAGCATGACCTCGCGCAGGGTAGCGCCCCGCGTGACCGCCCTGCGGAACAGCGCGATGTACGGCTTTCTGATGCCTAGGCCGACCCCCAGCCACAGCGCCGCCCCGATTGCGGCCGCGGTTGCAAGCTCGCGCGGGAGAAACTCGTTCTCTGCAGTTGCCGCGAGCAGCGCGCAACCGGCTACGGCCTGAGCGACTCGCGTGACGATCAGATCCACGAAGCCGCGTGCCTTGGCCTGCTGCTCGACGGGCGCCCAGAGCAGCTCGGCTGCCACGCGCCCGAGCGAGTTGCGCAGCGACGTGTCGGTGCCCTTCAGGACCACAACGAGCCAGAACGGCGCGGCCAAGAGCGCCGTCGAGGCTGCGCCGAACGTCAGCAGTACGGGCCCGAGCAGCGCGAGCCCGATGACACCAACGCGCTGCACCACGGGGCCGGTGACCAGCAGCTGCAGGACCAAAGCGACGAGGCTCAAGCCCAGCTGGTAGCGCGCAAAAAATGCCCCAAGAGCCTCCGGCGGGACCGTCAGGGAAACGCGACTCTTGTATAGGTAGTCAATCACGACCGAAACGGCGATCGACAGCGCGGCCATCGCGGCCAGTCGCAGCATGAATGGGTCGTGCTGAACTTTGGCGAGCTGAGGCCCGAGCGGCCCGGCGCTCGCGACTGGGCTAGAGCCAAGCGGTCGCGAGAGCGGCGACGCCTCTTCAGCCTCGAGCCGCGTGGCTAGAAACGCCGCACCAAAATAGAGCAGCGACGCCACGCCCAGCAGCCCGCGTACCGGCATCGCCCCCAAGAGCACGGTCGCGAGGGCTCCGCCCAGCACACCGCCCAAGACGCCGCCAGAAGCGAGAGGCCCAAGCAAGCGCCGACTTTGCCCCGGGTTAAATAGCGTAGCGGCCAGTAGCCAAAATTGTCCGATGAGCAGCGTGGCCGAGAGCGTGCCGAACACATAGAGCCCGAAGACGCTAGCGGGGCCGGGAGGGCGGATGCGAAACCAGGTGGCGGCGAAGGCCGTCAGCAGCAGCGAGACGACGAGCGCGTTCCTGGCCCCCGCCGCGCGTGTCAAACGAACGCCCAGCGGGGCCAAGGCGATGGTGAACAGCGCCGTCACTACGTAGACCAGCGCCAGACTCCGGGGGCCGAGGCGAGACAGGAACAGCGCGTCTCGGGCTGTCTCAAGCACCGTATGCGCCGTGATGGTCAGGAGCAGCACCAGGAAGGCGCGCAGAAATGAGCGACCTTCGCCCGACCGAAGGTCGACAAACCGGCTCATGACGGCGTTCTTCACCAGGATCTCTCGAAAGGAGCGGGGGTCAGGCGGGTACGGCGCTTGCGAGCCCGACGAACTGGGCCTACGCTTAGGACAGATGTTCCGTTGCGGCCAGAGGCAGAACCTTGGCGAGCAAGCCCGAGGTAAATCCGTCAGGTTCGGCGTGCTGCTGGCGGGCCTGGGGCTCGGCTGGGCGCTCTTGTCGTCGGAGCTTGGGGTAACGAAGCAGCTCGGCTGGCTCGTCGCGCTACCGGTCGCCCTGTCCGCCTATTTCCTCATTTCCGGCACGATCGGCATTTGCCTATTTTGCAGCGTGAGCGGCCTCCGCCAGACGGACCACGGCAGCGAAACCGTCCTCGACCCCGTGAGCCGCTCACAGCTTCGGCTGCGGGCCCTCTTGGCGGTCTCAGCGAGCCTGCTCATCGCCGGTGGCTTCGCGTTCGCGCTTGTCGCGAGTGGCTGAGCATCCAGGCTGGGCTTTGGTGCCAGTGCTGGGAGCGAGCCAGGGCAAGTCGGCAAGCTGCGCGACGACACGCTCGTTGAGCCGAACGAGAAGCGACGCCTGGTCCTAGATTTGTGGAGAACTTCCGCTGGGGGACGCCCA
Organism: Myxococcales bacterium; assembly: GCA_031408355.1. GTDB lineage: Bacteria > Myxococcota_A > Polyangia > Polyangiales > Polyangiaceae > PMG-095. Next base: position 1,765 of record JANNWK010000880.1, on the reverse strand, counting down.
CGGCTCATGCTAGGAGCGACGGCGGAGACCGTACGGATGCAAACTGGGTACCGTGGTTTGGTGGCAGTGCTTCTACTTGGGTCTTTCGGGTGTGGCGTGTCCAACACGGGCGGGACTGAGCAGGGTGCTGGCGGTGTTGGTGGTGAAGCGGCTGACCCGCGACTCGAGGGGTTCACCCGGCTTACGGGCCTCGGCGAGGCTTGCATGGCCGCCGTGTCGGATGCGCCGGCGACGAAGTACACGCCGCTCGCGTTTATCGCGTGTCTATCGGGGGAGGCGGATTGTCAGCAGCCCAAGTGGGACGGTGAGCTGACCTGGGATCCGGTCGGGGATGGCGACATGCTCGAATACTCGCTGCAGGCCTCGTCGGACGATGCCGGCACTGTCACGCGGCTGTTGATCACCAAGCAGTATCCCCATTCGAAGGCCAGCTCCGGCACCCCGCAGGAGGCCGTCGTCTACGACCTCGCGAACGGCTCACCTTTGGCGGCCTTTCGCCGATTGCTCGATGCGGGCTCGGTCACGGGCGGTCGCAGCGCTTCTGGCGAGCGCTCCTGCGACATCGTGCCGGTAGCGACCCAAAGCAACGTGGTCCTGCTGGCGACGCCCAGTAGCGGTTCCGAGGTGCTCTGGGCGTCGACCCCCTACGCCGACGCGGCCATGCCTCCTACGCTGCGGCCGCTCGGTGCCGATGCGAGCGTTATGCTGTCACCTGCCTTCGGCTCGCTCGACGTGGCAGGAGTCGGGCAGGACGACGGTGGCGTGTGGCGCTTGGACGCGGTGCGAGGTACCGCACTGTCCGCGCGAGGTGACACGCAACGCCTCTTCCTTGATGCGGTGGCAGGCGACGAACTCTTGCTGCGCAACGTGGACAGTACGACCCTGTACGCTTTCGGCCAGCAAATCCCGGCACAGCTGGAGATCGAGGCGACCTTCCTGCGCGGCGATGCTCTGCGCTTCGTGTGGCTGGTGAAGGCGACTCCGGGCTACGAGGTCTGGACCGCGGAACGCGACGGCATGCCTCCGAGCAAGTCAGCCAGGCAAGTTGCGGTCTTGCCGGACGCTGACAACATTGCCGCCGTGACGCTTGGCGATGCCACGCTTGCGGTGCAGTCCGGGCAAGGTCAGAGCCTCGTCGGCGACGCGGACGCGCTCTACCTGGTCAATCTGCGCGACGGCACGGTGTCCGCTCGTACCCGCCAGGGCAGCGCCTTTCTGCTGCTCGCCAACACGGCTACCCACGTGTGGGTTGGGGAAAGCGATTTCCTTTCCGTCAGTGCGAAACCAACGCAGTTCGAGCGCTTGTTGCGCTTGAGTCTCTAGCCCGGCTTGCCTCGGCTCAGCGCCGTCGCTAGTGCCGCTGTCGGCGACTGGCTTCTCGCAACTCGGGGGACCCTTGCCGGACGGTCGCGTCCTGCACGTGAATGAGCCAGACTTCGCGGTGGGCGTGCGGTATGCAATGTTTCTTGCTGCGCGCGAGCGGCTAGCTCGCGACGTCATCGATCGCCCTATCGGCGCATTACTCTTTGAAGCGCACATTCAAGTCGGGAAACATACGCGCGGCCCACTCGACGGTCTGGTGAATTGCCTCGGACGCGTCGAGCGCCGTCGCCCGCCCACCGCCGCGTTCCGCTTGGCGCTGGGTGATCATGCTCACCATGAACAGCTCAAGCAGCGCGTGAACGAGCGTGTTCTCGCGTCGCGAGAGTCCTTCTTGGTCCCAGAGAAATTGCATGGTGTTGCCCCTCTCTCCAGCATTGATCAT
>JANNWK010000879.1:0-2602 GCA_031408355.1 Myxococcales bacterium | reverse complement strand
CCGACCGAGACCCGATCGAACCTGGGCTGCGCCCGTGCCATGTCGCGAATCAGGCCGAGCACGGCTGTCGGGGTGGCCGGACTGGGGGTCAGCTCGCGCGCCCGCTCGTTCACTGGGCGGCCCGTCGGGTCGAGCACGATCATCTTGATGCCCGTCCCGCCGATATCGACACATAGCGTTTGCGCTAGGTCCTGCGCAGTGGGGGCGTACCTCTCGCGGAGGAGCACGCGGCAGGTGGCAATTCGAGGTTCGGGGCGGGGGCGGGAGGAGTAGGGAATCGGCATGGCGGGCGGCGCGTTTTTCCGGGCGGCCTATGTTACAGGTTTCTGTGGCCAAAAGTCGTGTCGTCCGCAGCTCGTCGGCTCGCCCGCGAGTCTGGGCTCGGGCCGCAGGCATGGCCTGCGGTGCCCTGCTGGGCGGCGTCGCAGCGCTCTGGACTCCTCGAGCGCCCGGGGCGCGGCCCGCTTCCGACCGCGATCCCGTGTCAGTGACGGCCCCCGATTCAGCGGACCAGGCAACCACTCAGCTGACCGCTGACCGCGATTGCCTGTCAGCCCGAGCGGCACTCTGGGAGAGGCCGGCCCAGGCAGTGCCCGCGACCAACGGCGGCGAGCTGCGCGCGCAGCTTTTCGGTCGCACGAAAGCGGAGCCGGTGCTGTTCCTGCAGCCACCGCGGCCGGGGTCGGGGCCGAGCCCGAGCTCCGAACGTGCTCGCGTGCTCCGCGCCTCGCTCGAGCTTGCTCCGGACCATGCAACATTCGGCCGGGTCGTGGCCCAGGTCCGGAGCCGTCCCGAGCTGGCGCGCGAAGTGTTTCTCAGCGACGGCTACCTTTACACTGAGCTGCCGGAGCTGGCGCCGCTTTTCGGCGCACTGACCCTATCCCTGCTCTTCCAAGAATCGGAGATTTCCATCTCGCGTGGCGCTCAAATGCTCAGCGCTCGGCGCCTGCCCGATGGCGACTACGAGTACACGAATGGCGAGGAGCGAGGCAAGCGCGCCAAGCTGCTGCTGTTTGACCGAGCCACGCCGGCGAGCGAGCCGTTCGGACCGGCTCGTCATGTCGACGTGCGCAGGCTCGCGGCTGAGCTGGGCTTTGACGAAATGGAGGTCGTGCGCCTATCCGGTGCTGGCCTGGCCGTAGATCTCACCTACGCTGGGCGACGCGTTCCCGCGCTGCTCCGCGTCACAGAGACGGCGCTTTTGCTCGACTGCGAAGCCCTGGAGACCGACCGGCCCTTCGTGCTTGCGCGCCGGGCGGAGGCGCAGCGAGCAAGCGGGCTGCACGCGAAGCTCGTTTCAGTCGTAAAGGAGCAGGTCGATGAGGCGTTGCCTTTCGACGAGCCCAAGACCGAGGACGGTCAGCAGGACGGCAAGCTGCGGCCGGAGTGGCACAGCGCGTACCTTGCGGGGAGCTCCAGCTTTGAATTCAACGGCGATCGTTACGCCGTGTTCGACTCCTTGGGGCGGCCCCGCCCGCCACAGGTTTGCATCGACTTCGTGCTCGACACGTTGGAGCGTGCCGGCGGCACGTGGTGGCAGTCGCGCGATCAGCCGCGGCGGCGTTCGCTCGGTCGGCTACGCTTCGAGGAGTCGGCGATCGCGATTCGTCGCAGCGTCGAGCGCTTCATCGATGTCGCTCGCGAGTTCCCGGCGTGGTTCGAGCTCTACGAGGTCGCGGCGGACGCTCGAGTGCCGTTCCGTCAGCGTCACGAGTTCTTCTCGCAGCTGTACGCTCAGCGTCATCGCTACAAGAAGGGGGATATCGTGGCCATCCTAGGGCCGCGGGACGATGGCAAGCTGCACTACCATTCGTTCTTCATCCTGGACGCCGATCCGGTCTCGGGAATGCCTAACGAACTGGCCGCGAACGCTGGGCGCCCGCGCATTCGCAGCTGGGAGGGCGAGATGGGCAATGCCCCGCTGCGCAGCATTCGCGCTCGGCTCCGTCCGCGGCAAGGCTGGCTCGAATCCTTTCTCGCACCTGGGGGCGTCGCCTCGACCGACGAGCCCGGCGCGCCTCCGGAGCCACCCGCTGGCCCCGTCGAGACAGGCGAAGCCGATCCGACGGCCGGCTGAACCCATTTGGCTTGACGTAGCTCGGGATCTCGCCAAAAAACCAGGACCGTCAAGCGTTTGGAGGTCCTGCTTTGAGTGAGACACAGAAGCCCCCCGTGAAAATCGCGCTGCTCGGCTGCGGGACCGTGGGTGGGGGCGTGCTGCGCCTGCTGGAGGACAACCGTGAGTTTCTCGCTTCGCGCGTTGGCGCTGCGCTGGAGGTGACGCATGTCCTGGTGCGCGACCTGAACAAGGAGCGCGCCAAGGAGTGCCGGCGGGACTGGCTCACCCGCGATCCCGAGGTCATCTTCGGGGACGCGGGCGTGGACTTGGTGGTGGAGGTGATGGGCGGTGAGGATCCGGCGCGCGCCTATTTGGAACGCGCGCTCAAGACAGGCCGATCGGTTGTTACTGCAAACAAGTTCCTGATTTCGAAGCACGGCCCCGAGCTTATCCGCGCAGCCATCGAGCACCGGGTCGATTTAGCGTTCGAGGCCTCGGTCGGCGGCGGCATCCCAATCATTCGGACGCTGCGCGAGGCGCTGG
>JANNWK010000878.1:0-1518 GCA_031408355.1 Myxococcales bacterium | reverse complement strand
CGCTGAACAGGCGCGCGCCGACGCTCGGCGATAAGCCGAGGCTGCCCAGCCAGAACGGACGCGACACGCTCAGCTCGACGAACGCCGTGGCCAGCATGCTGGCCGATTCGGCCACCAGCGGCGCCGCGGGCCTCGTTATGAGCAGATTGCCGCCCAGTGACAGGCCAGCGCGCATTCCCGCGGCCTCGCGCAAAGTGAGCTGCACGCGTGCTGCGGCGCTCCATTCATCGAGGTCGAAGCTGGAAGGATCGCCCGTCGCGGTGCGACCTGCCACGATCAGGCCGTACTGCAGGCGCTCGTCGCCGACGCTCATGCCGGCTTCGGCGCCAAGGGCCCAGCTGCCGGGCCAACGCTCGCCGATGGCGCGCAGCTGGATCTCGACCTGGTGGCGGCGTTCTTCGGCGCGCGCCGGCACCGGCGAAGGTGTTTCGCCCGCGCGCGTGGCAACTTACGGGGTTCGTGGGGCTGGCCTACGCGCTCTGACGTCGATTTTGGCGCCGCCGACAAATGCGATCTGCCGCGCCGGGGAACCAATGACCGTGACCGCCCAGGCGCCCCGACAAGAGCCATCCGAGGCTCCCCCAGCAGCCAGTGGCGGGCTCGATACGGAGCTCAACCACGCCGCCAGCGCGCTCTATCGGGAGCATCACGACTTCGTCTGGCGTAACGCGCGACGCCTCGGATGCGCCGACGACTGGGTCGACGACGCGGTGCACGAGGTGTTTCTGGTAGCGACGCGCCGGCTGCACGAGTTCGAAGGGCGATCGCATCCACGGACCTGGCTCTTTGCGATCACCTTTCGCATCGTGCAGCGTCTGCTGCGCGATCGCGCTCGGCAGCGGGTAGCCCTGCGTCGTTACGCTGAGCAGCTGCCGCCAGGTTCGAGCGCCGTTGCGAGTGACGAAAGCGCCGCGCGATACTTGCGCTACCTGCTCGCCAAGCTGCCGGTGGCGCAGCAGCTCGTGCTGATACTGGCTGAGCTAGAGGGCTTCACGTCGCTGGAAATTGCCGAGACGCTAGGCATCCCGGCTGGCACCGTCCATTCCAGGCTCAGGGCTGCGAAGCAACGACTCGCCCACACTATCGAACAGGACGGTCGGCGCGACGAAAGGTCGGCAAAATGACGGGCTCGAACGAGATGTCACGACTCTTGGCGGCAGAGCGCGGAGCAGCGCCCCCGCCCGGAACCGCGGAGGCCGGGCTCGATCGCTTGCTGGGTAGCTTGGCCGCGCACACCGCGCCGTTGGCGGTCAGCGCTGGGTCACTCAAGCTCGGTGGTTCGCTGCTCGGCAAATGGGTGGGCCTCGGTTTCATCGTCGGCGTGGCTGGCGCGGGTGTCGCGGCGCATGCCTCGGCCCCGGCGGTCCCGGCGTTGAATCCCGTCATACCCGTTGGCCGCGAGCCCGCAGACAACGGAGAAAACGAGCGGCTAAAACGCGAGATCGCCCGGCTCACCGCCGCGGCCGAAATGGCTGCGCAGGAGAAGAAGCAACTTGAACAAAAGCTCGCCGCCGGCGA
>JANNWK010000877.1:0-14566 GCA_031408355.1 Myxococcales bacterium | reverse complement strand
GGCGACGTGCTGCTCGCCACCTTTTACGTTCGCACCGAGGCTACCCGACAGGAGAGCGCCGAGGGTCAGACGGAGTTCGTGCTGGAGTTGGCGCGCGACCCTTGGACGAAATCGGTGAGTTACCCGGTACGCGCAGGTCGCGACTGGAAGCAGGTGTTTGTGCGCTTCAAGGCGGTTCGGGCTTACCAGCCAGGTGAGGCGCAGATGATCTTCCGGCTGGGCTATGAGCCCCAGACGCTGGACATCGCGGGCGTGAAGGTCGAAAATTTTGGCAAGCAGTTGGTCCTGGCCGATCTGCCGACGACCAAGATCACCTACCCCGGGATGGCGCCCGACGCGCCTTGGCGCAAGGCCGCCGCGGAGCGCATTGAGAAAACACGCAAGAGCGAGTTGACCGTTTCCGTCGAGGACAAGTCCGGCAGGCCCGTGCTTGGCGCTGACGTGAGCGTCAAGCAGACGAAGCAAGCGTTCGGCTTCGGCTCCGCCGTGGTCGCGCAGACGCTCGCCCTGCCAGGAAACGAACGCTACAAAGAGCTGACGGCGGAGCTCTTCAACATTGCCGTGCTCGAGAACAACCTGAAGTGGCAGCCTTTAGCTGGGGACTGGGGAGGGGGCTGGACGACGGAGGTAGCGAGAAAGGGCGTGGACTGGCTCGGGCAGCGCGGCATCCCAACCCGAGGTCACGTGCTGGTTTGGCCCAGTTGGCGCAACCTGCCGCGACAGGTCAAGGCTCTGGAGAAGGATCCGGCCAAGCTACGCGCCGAGGTAAAGCGGCATGTGCGGGAACTGGCCACAGAAATGAAAGGCAGGCTGCTGCACTGGGACGTCTTGAACGAGCCCTTCGATAATCATGATCTGATGGATCTGTTGGGCGACGACGTGATGGTGGAGTGGTTCAAGGAAGCGCGTGCCACAGACCCTGCCGCAAAGCTCTTCATCAACGACTACGCCATTCTGTCTGGCGGAGGGGGCGATACGCCACACCGCGATCACTACGAGAAGACGATCAAGTTTCTCGTCGACAAGGCCGCACCCTTCGAGGGCGTTGGCATGCAGGGCCACTTCGGCACGTCACTCACGTCGCCCGATGACATGCTAAAAATTCTCGATCGTTTCGCCAAGTTCGGCAAGCAGATCTGGATCACCGAGTATGACATCGACCTTGAGGACGAGGCGCTAGCGGCTGAGTTTACCCGCGATTTTTACACGACGCTCTTCAGCCACCCCGCTGTTGGTGGGATCCTGATGTGGGGTTTCTGGGATGGCGCGCACTGGCACAAGAACGCGCCGCTCTACCGGCAAGACTGGTCGCTCAAGCCGGCGGGCCAGGTCTACAGGGATTTGGTTCTGAAGGCTTGGCGGACGAGCGAGCTCGGCAAGACGGACGCTGCGGGCGTGTTCAAGACGCGCGCCTTCCTGGGCAGCTACGAGGTCAAAGTCACGTTTGCAGGCAAGACGAAGACCCACAAGCTTGAGCTGCTCGCCGGCGGCGCTTCGCTCTCGATCACCCTGGACTAGGCGGACACTCGCTCGCGGGCCTGAGCCTGCACAGCTCAAGGGCGCGCTTCTCGAGCGCTTCTGCGCTGACCAGGCTCAGCTTCAGCTCCGTGCCGCTTCGATACTTGGCAGCGAGCACAAAGCAAGCGTGAGGCGAACCGCCCTCGCACTGAGCCACCAAGTGCGTGAGTGCGATGCGGCGAAAGCGCTTGGCTTGTGCGGGCGAAGCGCTGCCCGCGCTTCCGGCCTCGTAGGCCTGCGCGGCGCGCCCGCACTCGTCGAAGTCCTGCTTCTGATCGCAGAGCAGCTCTGATTTGAGCAGTTGGGCGCGGTCAATTGGTGGATCCAGCGCGGCAGGTGCGGCGGCGGACGAAAGCGCGGGCGACGTCTGTGCCGCGTCAGCCGGAAACAACTGCGGGGCGGTGGGCGCGGGCAGCGGCTTCGCCGAGCCTGCGCCGCTTGTCAACGGTGGGGCCTCGACGACCGGGACCGGCGGCTTGTCCGGGGCGCCCAGAAGCGCCGCCATCGCGCCCACACTCCCGCCGACCACGATGCCAATTCGGGTTGTCCAACGGACGGCGGTGCCCCGTCGGGGCAGCGCGCGGCGCTTCATGCCGCGAGCCCCTGGCGTTCCAGCAGAGCCAAGGGATCGGGCTTGCGCCCCATGAAGGCGACGAAGAGATCCATCGGGTCGCGCGCGTCCCCTTGAGACAGGATTGCGTCTCGAAAGGCGCGGCCCACCTCGGGATTGAAGATGCCCTCCCGCTTGAAACGTCCAAAGGCGTCGGCGTCGAGCACCTCCGCCCATTTGTAGGAGTAGTAGCCGGCTGCGTAGCCTACCGGGTGCGCGAACAGGTGCATGAAACCCGCCAGCATGCCGTAGCCAGCCGGTAGTTGGCTGCCGGCGTAGCGCTGCAAGATGCGATTGGCGTACTGCATCACCTCTCCGTCCTTGGCGTCAGCGTAGTCGATGTGCAGCGCCAGATCGACCGCAGCGAAGCCAAGCTGGCGCATCTGCATGCTGGCGGCCCGAAAAGTGCGGGTGGCTCGCAGCCGTTCTAGAAGCGCTTCAGGAAGTGGTTCGTTGGTCTCGTAGTGGCCAGCAAAGAGCTTGAGGGCCTCGTGCTCGGAGCACCAGTTCTCCATGATCTGCGAGGGGAGCTCGACGAAGTCCTGTGCGACGCGGGTGCCAGCGAGGCTGCGCACGCTGACGCGGCTCAAACAGTGGTGCAGCAGGTGCCCGAACTCGTGAAACAAGGTTTCGACGTCCCGGTGCAGGAGCAGGGAGGGCTTGCCCCCCGAGGGGGGGCTCGCATTGCAGCAGAACACGGCCAGGTTGGGCGCCGGGGGCACGGCCGCCAATAGCCCGTGCATCCAGGCGCCGCCACGCTTGTTTTCTCGTGGGTAGAGGTCCACGTGGAAGACGCCGAGCCGCACGCCGGCCTCATCGCATATCTCGTAGGTGGTCACACGCTCGTCCCAGACCGGCACGCTGGTCAGCTGCGCAATCTTCACGCCATACAGGCGCTCGGCGATCTGAAAGGCGCCCTTGAGCACTCGCTCGGCCGGGAAGTAGGCGCGCAGCTCTTCTTCGTCGAGCTCGAAGCGTGCCTTGCGTAGGCTCTCGACGTAGTAGCCGACGTCCCACGGCTCAAGCGGCAGCGTCGCGCCGGAGGAGCTGGCATGGGCGTCGAGCTCCGACTTCTCGCGCTCGAACGCGCGCTCGGATTTCTGCGTCAGGTCGTCGATGAAAGCCTGAGCGGCCTGACCGTTTTGAGCCATGCGGTCGTCCGTGACGAGATCGGCGAAGTGTTTGAAGCCGAGTAACTGAGCTCGGGCCCGGCGCAGGCCCAGCAGCTGACCTATCAAGGGACGGTTGTCGTATTCGCCGGCGGTGCCGCGGCTATTGAAGGCATTCCAGATGACTTTTCGTAGCTCGCGGTCGTCCGAGTAGGTGAGCACAGCGGTCACGCTCGGAGCCTGCAGGCTGAACCGGTAGCCGCTTTTGCCCTTGGCTTCGGCGGACTCGCGGGCGGCCACCTTCGCCGACTCCGGGAGCCCGCCCAGGCGAGACTCGTCCTCAATGAGCAGCTCGAAGGCGTTGGTCGCGTCCAGCACATTTTGCGAGAAGCGCGTGGTGACGAGGCTGAGCTCGCGGTCGAGCTCTTTCAGCTTCTCCTTGTCAGCCGGCGCGAGCTGGGCGCCCTGACGTCGGAAATCAGCCAGTGTCTTGGTGAGTAGGCGCTGGCGCGTCGGGTCAAGCTGGCTCGCGTCGTCGCTGGCCGCAAGCTCGACCAGCGCCGTGAACAGACCGTCGCGCAGCGCGATGCCGGACCAGAAGGCGCTCACTTCGGGCAAGACGGCGTTGTAGGCTTCGCGCAGGGCGGGGGTGGTGGCGACGCTCTCCAGGTGCTCCACGATGCTCATCGCGAGTTCGAGCGGCTCCGTGGCGGTTTCCAAGGCGCCGAGCGTGGCCGCGTAGCTTCGCGGAGCGGCTTCGATTGCGTGGAGGGCCGCTTCGGCGCGCGCCAGGAGCACCGAGATGGCCGGCTGAACGTGCTCGGGCCGGATACGGTCGAACGGGACTTCAAGCGAGACAGTGAGCAGGGGGTTTTCCATACGAGCTTTTTCCCTTATAGCGTAAGCTCCGCGCCTCGCGTCAGCCAGACCGCGGCGGCTCACGATGCTGAAAAATTACCAGGTTTCTCGGCGCGGTTTGCTCTCGGCGGGCGCCGCCTCGGCGCTACCGCTTCCGGGCTGCTCACGGCTATCGCCGGAGATCCCCGGTGAACTCCGCGGCGCTTCGATGTCGCTAGGCCATGCGCTCCGAGGCGCCACGCTGGAGCAAGCGCCGGCCGGGGCTCCGGCTCGGGTCGGCGTTGTTATCGTCGGGGGCGGGCCGAGCGGTCTCTCTGCGGCCTGGCGGCTCGAACGACTCGGCTTTCGCGACTACCTCGTGCTGGAGCTTGAGTCGCGCGCCGGCGGCACGTCGACCTTTGGTAGCGATGGCGTCGTCCCACACCCCTGGGGGGCTCACTACGTGCCGGTGCCGACGGCCGACAACGCGGGGCTAGTGAGCTTGCTGGACGAAATGGACATGCTCGAGCGTGGCCCCAACGGAGCCATCCAGGGCAAGGAACGCTGGTTGGTGCGCGAGCCAGAGTCGCGGATCTTTGCCGGCGGCGCCTGGCACGAAGGGCTGTTCCCCACGGCCCTTGCGACGCCGGAGGATTTGGCGGAGCTCCGCAGGTTCGAAGCCGAAATGGCTCGCTGGGTGGCGTTCAGGGACACGCGGGGGCGCCGAGCCTTCGCCCTGCCCATGTGGTCGTCGTCGGACGACGCCGAGCTGACCGAGTTGGACAAGGTGTCGGCGGCGAGCTGGCTGCAGCGCCGCGGCTTCCGCTCTCCGCTGCTACGCTGGTATGTGGAGTATGCGTGCCGCGACGACTATGGCGCGAGCCTTGAGGTTGTCAGCGCATGGGCGATGCTGTTCTATTTTTGTTCGCGAACGTCAGACACCGAGGCCGGTTCCGCGTCCTTCCTGAGTTGGCCGGAAGGAAACGGTCGCGTCGTGCAGCACCTCGCGGGGGTGGTGGGGGACCGGTTACGCACCGGCTCGCTCGTGACCGACGTGCTCCCGAACGAAACCTCAGTGGAGTTGGCCGTGCTGGACGCCCGGACGGGCAAACTCACGCGGCTGCTGGCGGACGCCGTCGTGCTGGCGACGCCAAGCTTTGTCAATGCGCGCGTGCTCAGGCCGTGGCGCGCCAGAAGGCCCGCGTTTCTTGACGACTTTCGCGTTGCGGCCTGGTGGGTCGCCAACGTGCATTTGAAGGAGCGCCCGAAGTCCAAGGGCTTCCCGTTCGCTTGGGACAACGTGCTCTTCGATAGCCCAAGCGTGGGTTACGTCGCGGCCACCCACCAGGCGCTGCGGGACCGCGGACCCAGCGTGTGGACGTACTATCGCCCGCTGTGGGAAGAGGACGCCAAGCTCGCGCGACAGCAGCTGATGGCGCTCGATCAGCGCAGCGCCGCGGCTGAAGTCCTCGATGATCTTGGGCGAGCGCACAAGGATTTTCGCGCGAGCGTGGAGCGTATTGATGTCTGGCGCTGGGGTCACGCGATGATTACCCCGACGCCCGGCTGCATTTTTGGCAGCTCACGCAGGCAGGCGCAGGCCCCCGTGGGGCGCGTCCATTTTGCGCACAGTGATCTTTCCGGTATCCCGCTCCTCGAGGAGGCGCAGGCACGCGGCGTAGCGGCGGCGGAGGCGGTCTTGCGCAGTCTGGGTCGGGAGGTGTCGTCGCTGTTTGGTCCGGGCACGTGAAGGCCCCCCTCACTTGGGGTCCGTTCTTGTGGGGCGGTCGCTGGGACCTCTGCCTATTCGGGGCGAGCTTCGGTCTGCCGCTCTTGCTGGTGCTGCTGGCCCAGCTGCAGGGGATGCCGTACCGCGAGCTGCCGGAATGGGCGTTCTTGGCGTTCGTGGTTGGGGTCGACGTGGCCCACGTCTACGCCACGCTCTTTCGAACCTACCTGGACCGCGAGGAGCTCGCGAGGCACCGACTGCGCTACTTCGGGCTGCCGATACTGGCCTTTCTGGCCAGCGTGTGGGCCTGGTCCGTGTCACCGCTCGTGCTGTTTCGACTGCTGGCCTACGTGGCCGTGCTGCACTTCGTGCGCCAACAGGCGGGCTGGGTCGCCCTGTACCGCGCGCGTTCGCCGGATCGCTCGTTTCGGACGCGCTGCATCGACAACGCCGCCATCTACCTGGCCACGCTGTATCCGCTGCTCTTTTGGCACACGCGGCTTCACTCGCGCCGCTTCGCCTGGTTCGTGCCTGGGGATTTTCTCGCCTTGCCAGGGCTCGCTGTCGTGTTGCCATTCGTCAAGGCATGTTGGGCGCTTTCGCTCTTGGTCTTCGGGCTCGAGCAACTGCGTAAGGCCCTGCGTCAGCGCAGCGTTGAGTTGGGGAAGCTGCTGATCGTGGTCGGGACGGCCCTCGCTTGGTACGTTGGCCTGGTCGCGACCAACGGCGACTTCGAGTTCACGGTCACCAACGTGGTACCGCACGGCGTGCCGTACCTCGGGCTGCTCTGGTTCTATGCGCACGCCCGGCGAAAGGAGGCCCCGAGGCTCCTGGCTTCGCGCATCTTGACCTGGGGTTTGCCAGCCTTTCTCGGCACGTGCCTGCTCGCGGCGCTGGTCGAGGAGGCGCTCTGGCATCGCTTCGTTTGGCAGGATCATCCTGGGCTGTTCGGCGCGAGCCAAGCGCTAGCGCCCTGGCTGGTGAAACTGCTGGGACCCCTGCTGGTGGTGCCTCAGTTGACCCACTACGCGCTGGACGGTTTGCTTTGGCGCAGCCACGACACCCGGCTTCGTCCGGCGCAAAGCCAGGCGCTCGGTTTCGGGGTGGAGCCGCGCCGAGCCAGCTAGGCTGTTTCTCGCGAGCCACGGGCTGGCTCTGCACGCTACACTTGGCGCTAGGCATGAGCGAACGCGATAGGCCGCCCAGCGAGGGCAGATTGCTGTGGAAGCCGAGCGCGGAACGCGCGGCCAGCTCGAGGCTGACGCATTTCCTGCATTGGCTCGAGGCCGAGCGCGGGCTTCGTTTCGAAACGTACGCGGAGCTCTGGGCGTGGTCCGTCACTGAGCTGCCCAGGTTCTGGCTCGGCGTGGTCGACTACTTCGGCGTCGAGCTGCGCGGGGCGCGCGAGCCCGTGTTGGTGGGAAGGATGCCCGAGGCGCGCTGGTTCCCGGGGGCCGCCCTGAACTACGCCGAGCACCTGCTGAAACGCGACGACGATCACTTGGCGCTGATCTGTCGCAGTGAAGCCGGGCCGCGTTCCACGCTCAGCTATCGGCAGCTGCGCGAGTTGGTGGCGCGAGCGCGCGCGGGGCTCGTACGGGCCGGCGTCGGCCGGGGGGATCGCGTGGTAGCTTGGCTGCCGAACGCTGCTGAGGCGGTGATAGGTCTCCTGGCGAGCGCCAGCCTCGGTGCTGTCTGGTCCAGTGCGGCGCCCGAGTTCGGCGTTAAGAGCGTGCTTGACCGCTTTCAGCAGATTGAGCCGAAGGTTCTGCTGGCCTGCGACTCCTATCGGTACGGCGGGAAGGTGTTCGACAGGCGAGCCGAACTTGCGGCGATCATCGGCGGTCTGCCGTCCTTGCGCGCGACCTTCGTGGTCTGCGACGGCGCGAGTTTGGAGCTGCCTTTTGCGCCGGCAGCGAAGCCCTGGAGCGCGCTCGTCACTGAGTTTGCGCCGCTCTCCTTCGACCTCGTGCCGTTCGAGCACCCCCTGTGGATCCTGTATTCGTCGGGGACGACCGGTCTGCCCAAGGCGATTGTGCAGGGCCACGGCGGCATCCTGCTCGAGCACCTGAAGGCGCTAGCGCTGCACCTGGACCTGGCCGAAGATGATCGCTTCTTCTGGTTCTCCACCACGGGCTGGATGATGTGGAACATGCTGGTGAGCGGGCTTTCGCTGGGCAGCACCCTGGTGCTCTACGACGGGAGCCCGGCCGCGTCCGGCCTCGGTACGTTGTGGAAGCTGGCGGAGGAGGAGCGCGTCACGTACTTCGGGACGAGCGCGCCCTACCTGCTAGCGTGCAAGAAGGCCGGGCTGATACCGAAAGAGCTGGCTTGTCTCAGCTCAATTCGCAGTATCGGTACCACTGGGGCGCCGCTGCCTGCCGACGGTTTTCAATGGGTGTACGAGCAGGTGAAGCAGGACCTCCTGCTCGGCTCGCTGAGCGGTGGCAGCGATGTGTGCACGGCGTTCGTCTTGTCCTGCCCGCTCTTGCCCGTGCTTTCTGGAGAAATCCAATGCCGCGGCTTGGGCGCCAAGGTTGAGGCCTGGGACGACGAAGGACACGCTCTGAGTGGGCAAGTGGGGGAGTTGGTCCTGACCGAGCCGCTGCCGTCGATGCCGACTGGCTTTTGGAACGACCCCGAGCGAACCCGCTTTTTTGCCAGCTACTTCTCGGTATACCCCGCGGTTTGGCGTCACGGCGACTGGCTCAAGCTGACGCAATCTGGCGGCTGCGTTATCTACGGTCGTTCGGATTCCACGCTCAATCGCGGCGGTGTCCGCATGGGCACCAGCGAGTTTTACGGCTTGGTGGAGGCCCTGCCGGAGATCACCGACAGCCTGGTCGTGGATACCGGCTCGCTCGACGACGCCGTCGGCACCCTCTGGTTGTTCCTTGTCTTGCGAGAGGGTGTCGCGCTCGACCAGGAGCTTAGGCAGCGGCTCAAGAGCCTGCTCAGGACGGAGCTCTCGCCGCGCCACGTTCCGGACGAATTCCGCGCAGTGTCCGCTATCCCGCGCACGCTGAGCGGCAAGAAATTGGAGGTGCCGGTAAAGCGTATCCTGCTGGGCACGCCGCCTGCCCTGGCCGCGAGCCGCGACACGCTGGCCAATCCCGAGGCCCTTGACGCGTTCGTGGCGCTATTCCAGCAGGAGGGTCTAGACCGGCCCTGAACCTCTCGGGTCTCAGCCCCGGCCGCCCGCGCCCTCTGGAGCCGGATTTGGGCGGGATGCAGCGCACCGGCGGCGAACTCTCCGATCTGCAAAAATCGGGCTTGAAACCGGTTCCGTATGTGGCACCATTCCAGCTTCGTACGGCCTTACTCGTTGCCTAATCCGGAGTCCGCCCATGAAGTCACGGTTTGCCGCTGGTCTTGCCCTTCTAGCTAGTGTCACCTCAACTCTAGCGTGCAGCGCCGGGAGCGACGGCGGCTCCGGCGTGAGCCAAGGCAGTGGCGCTTCGGGTGGGTCGTCGAACAAGCCGGTTGATCTCGGAACGGGCGGCGGCCTGGTCGTCAACGTGGCGGGCACGGACAGCATCGGTACCGACCCCAACGACCCGCGTCCGGTGCCGGTTCGGCAGAAGACTTGCGACGCGGCTGGCAACTGCACGTGCCTGCGCCTGGCATTGCTTGGCACTTTGGAGTCGGCGGCGACGGCCAAGGACACCAAGCCGTTCATTGACTGGCTTAACGACAATAGCGGCGGTACGGCCACCGTCCAGTTGGTGGCGACCAAGCCGTCCGTCAGTGCGGCGTTCCTGGCGGACTACGACATTCTCGTGGTGGCCAACGTCAACGGCTGGACGTTCAGCGCCGACGAGAAGGCGGCCGTCGAGAAGTGGGTGCGTGAGGCGGGCGGCGGCATCATCACGCTCACCGGGTTTGTGAGCCAGAAGCCTGCCGAACCGCTGGCGACCAGCCAACTTACCCAGTTTGCGGGGATAGGCTACACGGAGCTCGCGACGGCCCCCGCCAGCGGTCAGTCTTCGCCCGTCTTTTACAAGGGCGGCGCGACCGATCTGAAGACCTGCCTGACTCGCTGGAACGGGCCCGGCGATGACCAGGCCGGCATCACGACGCCGATCAAGTTTGTGCCGCAGACCGGTTCGCTTGAGAAGCTCACGGCCTCGCTGGACTATGTCGGTGCGTTCATCGGCTGGAGCGTGACCGCGCCCGCCGGTGCTACTGTCGTCGCTAAGGATCCGGTGTCGGGGCTCGACGTTGCGGTGGCCTACGAAGTTGACGGCACGGGTCGCATCTTCGCTTTCGGCGACGAGTGGGTCGTGTTCGCCAACCAGTGGCAGCCGAGTGGGCAGGTCAACAACATGCAGATGGACGGCGGCAATACCTGCTGGCAACCCCCGGTCGCCAGTGCCGCGGGCTTCTTCCACTCGGCGCAGACGCTCTATCAAACCAAGCAGTTCTGGTACAACGCCATCAACTGGGTCGCTCCGCCCAACCAATGTAACTTTGTGGTTAACGATGTCGACGTGGTCGTGAAGTGAGCCTCTCGGTCGGCGTGCGGCGGGCGCGCTAGCTGCCGCTCAGCCGTTGCCTGGCGATTTTGACCGCCAAGGGGCTCTGGTCGACGCCCTCGAAGCGCCGCCCCAGGTTCTTGGCGGCGACCAGCGTCGTGCCAGAGCCGCACATCGGGTCGAGCACGCGGCTCTCCTTTAGGCTTGCCGCTCTCATGATGCGTTCCAGTAGAGCGAGCGGCTTCTGCGTGGGGTAGCCGGTGGCTTCGCTGTTGAGCGGGGTGTTGGCGCGCATGGCAGGGCAATCGCTCCACACGCTTCCGAGGCGCCGGCCCGCGTCAGCGTAGTAGCGGTAGGTCCTGCCGGCGACGTGGCGCTCCCGGTAGTGACGGCCCTCTTCATCCACGTTCTGGAAGTGCATGCGTAGGCTGGTCTGGGCGAAGCTCTCGCGGAGCGCCGGATCCTCGCCGTTCCAGATGGGCTGCTTGCCGCGCGCATAGAGCAAGATGGTTTGGTGGGTGACGCCCAGGTAGCTGCGCTTCTTGCCACCGTTGCCCGGGACCCAGATGACCTCACCTTGAAAGCTGCCGCGGCCAAATACGCGATCCGCCGCCACCTTGGCGTCGTGCACCGTGCGATGATCGAGGTGAAGCCAGAGGCTACCTCGCTCGCTGAGGGCGTCCTTCAGGACAGCCAACCGCGGCTCCAGCATGCCTAAGAACGCTTCGACGGTGCTCCACGCATCGTCGTAGGCATGGGCGCCGCGCACACGCTCGCCTTGCCCGATCCTGGCTGTCCGCTTGCCTCCTGCGTTGAACGGCGGATCCGCGTAGATAAGGTCGAACTTGCCGTGGCGAGCCAGCTCCGGCACGAGCGTCAGGCAGTCGCCGTGATGCACGGCGTTCGTCGGCGTCAAGCTCAAGCGCCGCCGCCCTCGCTGGCGCCGCCGGCCAGCTGAGACGGAAGGATGGGCTCCAAGGGCTCGTCCTTGGCGATCTCTTCGAGCAGCTCGGCCGTGACCGGCAGGCTGGGGGGCGCTTCGGGCAGCCACTCCCAGTACGGGCCGCCGCCACTGCAGCCCGAGAGCGTCTCTGCGGGTGAGCAAGCGATGCGCAGGTGAACGTGGTCGTCGTGGGGCAGACTATCGGCCGGCTGCAGCATGACCGTCTCAGCGCGGTAAAGCAGCTCGGGCGGCTCGCCCCGCGCGCGCGCGTAGTCGATCAGCAGGGCCTCCAGCGGGCGGCTGACGAACAGGAACTGGACGCCGATCTCCGGAGTCGTGATGAGTAACTTGAAAAGCAACCACTGCCGCGGCAAATCCAGGCGCAGGTAGTCGCCGGACTCTGGCACGACCGCCAGCGCGTCGGCCTCGAAGCGCAAGAAGCCAGGATTCTGGAGTGGCGCGCCCGCGGGCGTGGTGACGTAAAACAGCAAGTCTACGTCGCGTCCGCTGCGGTGCGAGTTGTGTCCGGGGATCTTTCCTCCGGATTTCGCGGCCAAATCCCCGATGACGAGCGGTGCTCCGCCCGGCAGCTGGCTCTCTACGGCGGCGGCCGCACGCACCAGGGCGCGGACCAAGTGGGGGCGCCCCCAATGGCTTCGCCCTTTCGGGCGGTAGCGCACGAAGCCAGGGCCGTGCGTTGGCAGCTCCACCGAGTCCGTTTGTGCGCCGTGATGGGGCATGCCGACAGAGCCGGCGAGGCCGGGCGCGAGCGGGCTGGGCGCGCTCACGCAGCCAGCGCACGCGCCCAGACTGAGCAGCACGGCCCAGCCGGATGACCGAGGTGAGCGATTTCCCGCCAGGCCCGCTCGTCCGCGCATCAGCCGAGCTCCGGAATGAGGCTTCGGAGCCGCAGCGCGATTTCTTGGGCGCCCTCTGGCGTCGCGTGGCTGTCGCTCAGGTCCAGCTTGTCGTCGCGCTGCACAAGGTAGCCGTGGTCGACGAAGGCCTGGAAGGCGTTGGCAAGAATGGATTTACTCACCGCTTCGCTGCGCTCCAGCTCGCCTGCGAGAACCGCCCGATTTCCCAGCGCAATGCCGCGTTTCAGCAGCTCCTTCTCGGCCAGCGGCGTCTTGACCAGCTCGTGCAGTGTGCGGCCCGCTACCCAGTAGCCTTCCAGGAAATTTCGCAGCAGCTCGCTGTAGGAGAGCAGCCAGTCGAGCCCGCTCCAGCCGTCCCGGCCGGCTCCAATGCTGAGCGCCCCGGCCTGCTCGCTGAGCTCGCCGTCCGTCACCATCAGCGTGAGCGTCTCCTCGAAGATCTTCTCGAAGGGCAAGTCGGCGCGAAAGCGGAACTCGAACTTGAACAGTCGGCTCAGCTCGCGCACGCGATCGCGTACCCACTGGGTGCTCTCTGTCTGCTGCGGCGCTGCCAAGAGTGCGCTGGCTACCAGCGCGCGCTCGACGAAGAAGTGGATGATGATGTTCTTCGACGTGTCCAGCAGCAGCCGGCGCGCTGGCACGACCAGGTAGTTGACGTTGTCGTCCGGGCCAGGGGGCCCCGGCGTGGCTCCGTCTGGGTACTGGACCTCGACCAAGCCGGCGTCGATGAACATTTGGGCCGCCTCGCGTAGCGATTCGGCTCGAACACTGCCGGAAGGGCTGGTGAGCGCGGGCGAGGAGCGGGCCCCCTTGCGGCGGGCCACCGATAGCAGCCGCTCGGCGCGCAAGCTAAGCTCTCTTTGCGGCAGTCCGCGCTGTTTGTGAGAGAGCAGCACCATGGCAGTCAGCGCGCCCGGCGTGACTGAGGTGACGCGGTTAATCTCGTCCATGACCCGGTTGCCGAGGCGCGTGACCAAGCCGCGTCGCTTGGCGGGGCTCAGCGGTTGAGCCGTGTCGAGCCCAAGCTCGCGCCGCAGATCGTCAAGCGGGAGGACTTGTCCGACCTGCATGTTGATCCGGCCATAGCGGTGGCGCAGCACCTCGCTCGATTTGAGCAACCCCGCGGCATCTTCCTTCGGCTTGTCGCCGCCTTGAAGCTCGCGTTCGTAGGCGGACGCTTCGATCACCCGTTCGTAGCCGATGCTGACTGGGACAAAGAAAGAGGGGCGTTCGGGCACGGCCAGCGCTGCGTCGACGACCATGTTCAGTAGCCCAAACTTGGGAGCTACCAGCTTGCCTGTGCGGCTCCGCCCGCCTTCCAAGAACAGCTCAATGGGGTAGCCGTCGCGGAGCAGCCGCCTAACGTAGGCGTCGACTACGGCGGCGTACAGCCTGTCTCCCCGGAACGCGCGACGAATGAAGAACGCTCCGCCACGCCGGAAGATGGCGCCGACGGGGAAGAAGTTCAGGTTGTCGCCGGCGGCGATCAGCGGCAGCGGCAGGTTTTGCTCGTTGAAGATGTAGCTGAGGATCAGGTAGTCAACGTGGCTCTTGTGGCTAGGGAGCAGGATGAGGGCGCCCTGGCGAGCCGCGGCGCGCAGTCGCTCGATATCGCTCTTCTCGTACTCGATCCCAGCGTAAATCCGGGTGAAGAGCCGGTTGAACACGACCTCAAGCAGCTTGATCGTCGTGCGATCCGGCGTGGCTTGGAGCTCGGTGAGCATCTCGTGGGCTCGCCGCACGAGCGTGCGGCGGTCGTTGCGCTCGTCCGCCAGGTCGTCGATCACGCCGCGCAGGCGCGGATTTCGCAGCAGCTCTTGGCGGACCCTCTCAGGTGCCTTCTCGGCCGGACCGGTGACGGCGCGGCGCTCCCGCTCGAGTCGACCGAGCACGGCGTAGGTGAGCCTTCGCAGGCGCACGGCGTCCGAAGCCGCGCCGGGTTCGTTCAAGAACTGTTTGAGGTCAATGGGTTCGCCGAGCTTCAGCTCGACATGCTTATAGTTGTACAGAAACTGAGCCACGGTGCGCAGCGGGCTGGGCCATTCGCGAGGGCCGAGCAAGAAATCGAACGGCTCGGTGCCGCGCGTATTCGGGAACTTCGTCCAAACGAACACCTGCGGGACGATGAAAATGGGCCTGTCGCGCTTGCGCTGCAGCTCAAATAGCGTCCGAACGAGATCGTCACCCTCCTTCAGTCCGCGTCCGCCCGAAGCGCCGGTCGCAAGATCGAGCACGCCTGGGGGTCGCTTCAGAAACAAAGTGGCTGAGCCGCCGCGCGCTAGCGCGTCCTCCAATTCCTCCGAGCGCGAAGCCGGGCTCGTGGGCAGGATCGCGTTCTTCCAACCCTTGCCCATTGGGTTCAGGATCCACAGCCCAAGATCGTTCACGAACCGCACTTGCGGCAGGCCGTAGCGCTTGGTCAGGTAATCCAGCGCGAAGAAATCGATGAAGTTGAGGCTCCTGAGTA
>JANNWK010000876.1:0-3410 GCA_031408355.1 Myxococcales bacterium | reverse complement strand
CCCACCCCAACGGATCCACCAGAACCCACTGACTATTCTCGGCTTCTAACTGTCGACCCGGCCCGACTATTGATCAAGGGTGCGAGCGGCATCAGGCGGTTCGTGGGGACGAGGAGCGCGAAACTCAGGGAGTGCAGTTTCCTTCAGCCGTGAGCCACGCGACGAGGGCCTTGCCGACGGGCCCGGCGAGCGTGGTGGCTCCTGCGGCCGTGGGGTGGACGCCGTCGCTCGTGTCGACGTTGGCCGCGTTGGCAACCGCGATAACCGGCGACTGCGCGGTACTTTCCGTGGCTACCAATTCATCGATCGCGGCGTCGATTTCCGGCATGAGGTTGTTCTCGATTTTCATCAGTAGGAAGGTCGCCTTGGGATTTTTCTCCCGGACCATCGCGAAAAGCTCCTTGTTGTCCTTGATATAGCTGCCGTCGGGGTCGGCGCTGTTGTTCGGGTTGTACTTGCCGTCAATGAAGCCCCCGTAGACGTTGTTGACGCCCAGGTACTCGACGACGACATCCGGCACGCCGCCCATCCCCTGCTCCTTGATCAGATTGAGGATGCCGGTGGTGCTGAAGCCACCGGCGGCAACGCGCTTGTTCTCGTAGCCGTCGCGCGTCACGTATTCGCCGTTGTACGGGCTCTGGTCGAGGCCGATGAACTCGTACCGGCAGGTGTCGGCCCGGAGCGTGTCCTGCAGGGGATAGATCCATGAAGCTGCCTGCTCCGTGATGGAGTCGCCCAAGCACAAGATCTGCGCCGGGCCGGCTTGCTGTGCAGCGCCGGCCTGACCCTGCGAGCCTCCGTCCCCAGCACCACCAGTGAGCGCCGCCGTGCCGGCCGCGCCAGCACCGCCTCCGCTCGCCAAGCCTGCCGCTCCGGCGCCGCCCATGCCGCCCACCGAGGCGTTCGGCGCGGTTCCGCCCGCGATGAGCGGGGCTCCTCCGTTCGCGCCAGCAGCTCCGCCTGAGCCGCCGCTCACGCCGACCCCAGGCACTTCGCTCGTGCAGCCGAGTAGCAGGAGGACCGGCGGCAGCCGGGACAGGCTCCCTGGCCGAGACCAACGAGATGAGGCAGGCATTGGCGACAGATTCGCCGAGCCGCCCCCGCAGCAGGCAGGCGTCGCGACGAATGTCAGCCTTAGGCCCGCAGCACGTCCAATGGCCCGCCGCACTGGGCGGGATCACCGAAGGTCGTCGCTTGGACGCCCATGCTCTGCAGGACCGAGAGCTTGAAGTCGTTGGACCAACGGCCTCCGGGGAGTCCGTTGTACAAAGTTTCGCCGGTGCGGGCCAGCCGCACGTAGCGGCCGGTCTTGAAATAGCCTTGGGCGGAGCCGGCCATGACATGCGGGATGTTGGTGGTGTCGTGGTCGCCGCGGGTCATTTCGTTGAGCCACACGACCACGGTGCTGTCGAAGACGGTGCCGTCACCCTCCGGGATGGACTTCAGTCGGTCCAGGAACGCGGCGAGTTGCTCCGCGTTCCAGATGTCAATCTTAGCGACGTCGTTCCAGGCGGCCATATTGCTGTCGGGCTCATGTCCCAGCGTGTGGAAGCCCGTTTTGACGCCTATCGCGGGCAAGGTCACGTCACAGTTGGCGTTCCCGAACGAAAGCGTGGCCACTCGTGTCAGATCGCAGGCGAACGCCATGGCCAACATATCGAACTGGGCGTTCATGGTCTTGGGAATGTTGTCGTCGTTGTTCCACCACTCCCCTTGACCCGTCTCGATGACGGGCCTGCCGCACGATAGGCTGCCGCCGGCGACGTTCGCCAGGCGACCTTCGACCTCGCGGATCGAATCGAAGTAATTCTGGAGCTTCTCGCGATCCGCCTTGCCAACGCTCTTCTGTAGGTCGCCGATGTCAGCCAGGGCTGAGTCGAGCACGGACTTGCGATCGGCCCGCAGACGGTCGACCACCGCCGGATCAGGTGGCGCCACGTCCGCGAAAACGCGATCGAAGACCGCTTGCGGGTTGTTTTCTTGCAGCGCGGGTTGGTCCACGCCGTAGCAGCTGAATGGGCCGCTGTTTTCGGTTCGGACCCCCAAGTTGAGCGATTTAAACTTGGTGTCACCGGCGATGTGGTTGGCGATCGCCTGGTCCAGAGAAATGCCCGTCAGGCGTCCGGAGCGCCCGGTCAGCACGGAGGGCCACTGGTCGTGACCAGGCCCGCCGGAGGCGTCGAGGCCTTCGACGATCAAGAGGTCCTTTCGATGGCGCGACAAGGGTTCTAGGCTCGGTGCGAATACGAAGTCGGTGCTGTCCACAGCTTGGGGCCCGCTGAAGAAGGTGGGGGTTGGGGCCTTGTCCAACGGGTACATGGCTTCGCCGGGCAGCTTGGGCCAGAAGCGCTGCGGGTAGACGCCGTCGGTGGTGAGGAAGGCCACGAAGCGCAGCGGGGGCTTAGTGGCCTGACCGTGGGCGCTCCTGATCGGCAGCATGGCCTCCAGCCAGGGCAGAGCGATGGAGGTGCCGGCGAGCCCGGTGAGCAATGAGCGACGTGACAGTATGCGGGATTTCATGGCGCCTCTAACGGGGTTCCGCGGCCTGGCCAGGCGGGTCCGCGACCCAGACGCTTCAACATTCAAGAGAGTGGCCTGGGCGGCCGCCGAGTGAAAAGAATCACGAGACTCCCGGCGAAACCGGCCCCGCTCGGGACCCGGGACGGTGCGACGGTGCGCCCAAGGATCATCGTCTCGCGTGACGAAGTCGCGTTGCGGTGGCCCCAAGACACTAGCACCACACGGACCTTGTACTACATGGACCATGTGGTATCTTCCCTGAGTGGACTTCTTGAACCGCAACCGCGAGCTTGCGTCACTGGAATCCGCCTGGCAGCGGGCGTCCCAGGGCGCGCCTCAGCTTGCGATCGTTTGGGGTCGCCGGCGAGTCGGCAAGACCTACATGCTTTCGCACTTCGCGCAGAACCGGCGAGCGCTCTTCTTCGGTGCCACGGCCCAAGCCGAAGCGGTGGAGCTCGAACGACTGCATGAGGCTGTCAGGCGCGACCTGGGGGACCGGGTCGCCGATCTCGCCGGTGGTGGATTCAAGTCTTGGGAGGCGGCCTTCAAGTTCTTGGCTGCGCTGGCCAGCGAGGCACCGCTGGCAGTCGTGATTGACGAATTCCCGTACCTCGCCGACTCGACGCCTGGCTTTGCGTCGGTCGTGCAAGTTGTCTGGGACCACTTGAAGCGCGGTACCAAGCTGCTGCTTCTCCTCACGGGCTCGGCCGTGTCTGTCGTAGAACGTGTACTCGGTGAGCACGGAGCGCTGCGCGGTAGGCCGACGCTTTCGTTGAGGCTCGAGCCGCTCGCCGCAGCGGAGGCGCGCGTGTTTCTGCCGAAGCTAAACAGCTCGGACTACCTCGAAGCCTACGCCGCCTGTGGTGGTTATCCACTTCACCTGAGGGCAT
>JANNWK010000875.1:0-4967 GCA_031408355.1 Myxococcales bacterium | reverse complement strand
GCTGCCTGCCCAGACCGCGAGCCCCGGCGCGAACGCGCTGAGCGTCGACGTGACCTTCTAGTCCAGTTTCAGTTCGCGGCCTGCGGCGTTTGCCCCAAAGCGCCTACCGCGGCGTATTCGTTGCCTGATCTGCCGGCTCTGGCCCGACAAGAGGCTACATGTCCAGATTTGCGCACTACTTGTCCTCTTGCTCTCCCCGCCGCCGGGGGGCCTCCGTGGCGCTCGCCTGCGCACTGGCCCTTCCGACCGTTGCCGGGCGCGCGCTGGCGGAGCCGGTCGCCGTCGCCACCTCCGCCGAGCTGCGCGCCGCGTTTGCCGCGGCCCAGCCAGGAACGACTATCAACCTCGCCCCGGGCGCCTACGCCCTCGACGCGCCACTCACCACGGCGACGGATGGCACGATGGCGATGCCCATCAAGCTGGCCTCCGCCAAGGCCAATGGCGTGCGGCTCGACTTCAGCTCCGCCGACGGCTTGATCATCGGCAACGCCTATTGGGTCCTCGACGCCATCTGGGTCAACGGCACCTGCGAACAGTGCGAGTTCACCGGTGTTCGGGTGAAGCCCACGGCTTCCTACCTCACCGTGCGTGGCACCCGATTCACGAACTTCTCGTTCGGAATCAGGGGCGAGCGCACCGCAGACGCTGAACCGGCAGACATCACGATCGACACCAACGAGTTCTATAATCCTCGGCTGCCCGCTGGGGGAACGCCGCTCGACATCGTCGGTGGCAAGCGCTGGCTCATCACCACCAACTACCTGCACGACTTCACGGGCTCGCAGACCCACGCCGGCATCTTGCTGGCCGGCGGAGCGTCCGAGGCCCTCGTCAAACGCAATCTCATTGTCGGCAACAAGGACCTGCCCGCCGGGACTGGGACTTCCCTGGGGTTTTCGTTGGGAGGCCGTGATACCCCTCCGGCCAGCTGCGCCGCCGACAACCGCGACGCGACCTCCTGCAAGTGTGAGGTGTTGCCAAGCATTGTTCACAACAACATCGTCATTCGAACGCCCGGTCACGGCATCCGACTCAGCCGTGTGTGCGGTTCCGCTGACGTTACGAAAAAGACTCAGGTTCGGTTCAACACACTCTATAAGACGACGCCGGGGCTCGAAGTCGTGACGCCGGGGCCAGTCGGAACCCTCGATCTTAGGTACCACGTCATGAGCGAAGCCATGACGCCACCCGACACTGCGGACAGCAAGTTCGACGCCACTGACGCTGAATTCAAGCAGTACTACAGGGATCCAGACAACGTCGACTTCTACTTTGGCACCAACCGGGACCCGATCAACGACAAGTATCCGAGGAACGAGGTGCATACCGACTACACCGGTGACGTTGGTGACGAACGACCTATGACCATCGACTGGGGCGCGATCAATTTAAGAGTCGGTGCGAAGCCAACCTGGCCCTGGGTCGGCACTGCTCTCATCGGCGACGCAACGGGGCCGGCGGGCGGCGAGGTCGTCCCTGGGACCGGCGGCGGAGTAGGCGGAGCCGGCGGGACCGGCGGAACGCCTGGGACCGGTGGAACGCCGGTCGCGAACGCGGGCGCCCCAGCAGGCTCCGGAGGCAACCCAACCGCGGGGGCAGGCGGCAGCGGAGCCGGGGCAATGAACGTCCCGCAGCCTGGTAGTGAGCTCTCAGGCACCACTAACCCTTCGTCGGACGAAGGGTGCTCCTTCGGGCCGGGTTCGGTCCCTCATCGCGCGGGCTGGGGCGCCCTGCTGCTGGGCCTCGGCATCGCGGGGATACTCGTCCACCGTCGCCGTTGAGCGACTCATCGTTGCGGATCGCCTCCCCGATTCAGTGCCCTGCGGAACTCGGCTTGCGCAGGTACACCCAGGCCACCGGCACGCCGTCGTAGGCGGCGATGGCGTCGGGCGAGACGCTGGCGAACTCGAGCCATATCTGGTGCTCGACGCGGCTCATGTGCGGCTCGTGGTGATACAGAGCGACGGCCGCGCCGCTCAGGGCCAGGCTACCGCGGAGATCGCTGCGCAGGCGTCCGTCCTCCTGGAACATCGCGAAGCTCTGCGGAGCGGTATCGTGGAGGTAAACGGCGGCGCGCGACGGCGCGCTTTGATTGACGAAGCGGGCGAGGCTGCCTGTCGTGTAGCCCCAGAACGTGCGATTGAGACCCAGGCTAGCGGCGCCGGGCGCTCCACCGACGAGCGGCGTGTAGAAGGTGAGACCAAACGGGTGCGCGTGGAGGGTCATGGCCGCGGGCCCGACCAGCACACAGGCCGCAGCCGCGATCCCAAGGGCACGAGGCCGCACAGCGACTCGCTCGAGCGCGCCGGCTAGCAGCTTGAAGCCGAGTCCGGCGAACAAGCAAAGGAACGGATAGGCCGTGAGCCAGTGCTTGGTGCCGCCGAAGATGGGCGTACTGGAGGAGAGCCAGGGCGCGTAGCTAAGCAGCAGCCCGACCGCCCACAGCGCCAGGTCCGAACGCGCCACGGGGCCTTGCAGCTCGGCCGATGCCTGATCTGG
The DNA here is from genome assembly GCA_031408355.1 of Myxococcales bacterium. Lineage (GTDB taxonomy): Bacteria > Myxococcota_A > Polyangia > Polyangiales > Polyangiaceae > PMG-095. The sequence continues at coordinate 2,468 of JANNWK010000875.1, read as the reverse complement.
ACTTCGACCGCGCCAGAGCGCCACATAGTGGAGCACTCCCACGCCGAAGAGCACGAGCGTAATGCCCGGCACCGTGCCGAGCGTCATAAGCCAGGCGTAGCCCCTCGGCATGGGCGGCTTCCAGTAGGTTTGTCCCAGGAATTCCATGTTGTAGTAGTCGTGCCCCGTGTGGAACGCGACGTACTCGCGCAAACGCAGAAGCGTGTCGTGCCAAAGCCACGGCCAAAGCGCGTAGAAGACGGCTGGCCCGAGCAGCAGCATGCTGAGCCAGGCCAACGGTAGCCGCCGCCACCAGGCCCGGCCGCTCCTCAAGTCAGCCAGGAAAAGCCCGCCCCGGCTGATCAAGAAATGCGCACCGAGGGCGAACGGGAAGATCCAAGAGTTGTGCTTCGTGTCGAGCATGAGCCCGTACAAGAGGCCCGACGCCAGCACCCAACCCAATCGCTTGGAGTTCAATGAACGCGCGTACACGTAGCTCGTGAGCAGCCAAATGGCGCAAACCGGCAGGTCGAAGCACGCCAAGTGCGCGTGAAAGAAGACGCGCGGCATGAACGCGAAGGAGAGGGCCGCCACCAGCCCGGGCAGGCGACCGAGCACGCGGTTTCCCCAGACGAACGTCGTGGCCACGGCCAAGCTCGACAGGACCATCGCCGGGAAGCGAAAGCTGGTACTGACCTCAGCAAACCCGGCCCCCCCCGAGAGCAAGCGGTGGGAGAGCGCGAACAGCGACTTGATGAGCCCGGGGTGCTCGTGGTTGACGGACCAGTAGCGGTCCACTACGGCGGGCTCGAGTGCCTGCCCGGGCTGTGTAGCGAGCAGCTCAAACCAAGCAGCGTAGGCGCGACTCGCGCTAAAATAGAAGCCCTCGTCGCGCGTGAAGCCCAGCGAGTTGGCCGTCGACAGTAGCAGCCACAGGTAACCCGCGAAAAGCCCCAGCGCGAGCAGCGCGTCGACGTGCTTGAGAGCCCAACCGCGAAACTTCACGGCCGAGCCTCGAGGGCGAAGCAGAAGTCAGCCACGTCACGGGAGTTGCTGTGCAGGCTGACTTCAAGCGCGCCGCCCTCGCTCTCGCCCGGAAATTCAAAGCGCGCCCAGCCCGCCTCGGGGCGGTGCCGATAGCTGCCGAGGTCTCGCCCGCCCGCCCTGGCGCCAAGCGTGAGCGTGCCGCCTGCGCCGTCGCGGCCAAGAAAATACGAGAAGCCGGCGTGCCCCCGCAGCCCCGAGAAGCGAGGAACCGTAGCAAAGCGCAGCACGAGCAGGCCTCGCTCGGGCGGCTGGGCCAGCACGCAGCGTCGCGGCCGGTAGGCTTGATCCTCAACCAGCGTCACGCCCACGAGCCGCCCACCGGGGCATTCAAAACGTCGCCGTGGGTAGAACACGTGACCATGAAGCCCTCCCGCGCTACTCCTTGCGCGGGTGGTGAGTGGGCACGGCGTGCGCGACCCGCCATCGTCGCGGAAAACCGCAAGCTCGCCCCGCTCGACTGCGCCGACGAAATCGAACGCTGTAGGCTGATAGCTGGGGTTCTTCCGCACGCGGATTTCGAACGGCCCGGCGCTCTTCCGCTTCAGCACCGGAAACTCCGCCAAACGGGCATCCTCCGCGCCCAGTAGCGACACCTCGAGGAAGCGCGCGAAGCCCAGATCGTCGGCGCGCGCCAGCTCCGCAAGCGGAAAGGCAGTCTCGGCCGCCTGCCTGACCAGGGGCTCGGCCCACCCAGGTGCCACCACCACCGGCTCCCCAGGCTGCTTCAGGGCCAGGAGTTCCGGCGCGAGAGCCGCGTAGTCGTCGAACCCGGGGGCGCGCTGGGCGAACCAGCCGTGCAGGGCCAGCTCGACGAGCCCCAGGAGCGGCACCAAGGCCAGCAGGTACTCCCAGCGACGCGCCACGGGGCCTCAGCGCGACCGGTGCAGATGGAGCGCGATCCGCGCGCCGCCGGGTTCGAAGCGAAAAGGCAGCGGACGCAGGCCACGCTGGGCGAGCGCTTCGACCACCCGCCCTCGCTCGGCCTGCCGCACGTAAAGCATGAAGAAGCCGCCGCCACCCGCCCCGATAAGCTTGCCCCCGATGGCGCCGGCCTTACGCGCCACCTCGTAGTGGAGATCGAGCGTGCCATCGGTCATCTTGCTAGTGAGCTTGCGCTTCTCGAGCCAGTGCTCGTGCAGCAGCTCACCGTAGCGATCCGTATCGCCCCGCACCAGTAGCTCGTACACCTCGCGACCGAGCGACTTGATGCGGTGCATGCCAGCCAGCGTCGCCGGGTTCGCTTGGCGCAGCCGCTCGCTCTGTTCCGCGAGCACCAGCTTGGCGGGCCTCTCCACGCCCGAGTACATGATCAAGAGATTTGTCTGAAGCGCTTCGAGTACGCCACTTCTGACCGGCACCGGCGCCACTTCTACGCTGCCGTCCCGCGCGATTGTCAGGGCCGTCACGCTGCCGAACGCAGCGATGTACTGGTCCTGCTTGCC
>JANNWK010000874.1:0-2656 GCA_031408355.1 Myxococcales bacterium | reverse complement strand
AGCCTCAATCCCGGGCAAATCCTGCTCGTCGACGACGAGGGGAATTCTGTCGCGGGAACCAGCAACTCGGGGGGAACCAACAACTCGGGGGGAACCAACCACCTCGGCGGCGCGAGCGATCCGGCTGCAGGCGGAGACGGTGGCGCTCCTCCGATCGTGATCTCCGACGACGCGCCGACGGTCGTCTCGGTGACCCCGGAGGATGCGGCAGCTGACGTCGAGCCGACCAGCAGTGTCACCATCCAGTTCTCAGAGAGCCTGGATCCCTCCAGTCTCGAGGGAGCAATTACGATCTCGCAGGGAGCCACAGCGGTGAGCGGCGAGCTCGAGTTCTCCGGTGTGGAGGCGACTTTTACGCCCGACCGGCGCCTCGATCTGCTGGCGACCTACACCGTGACCGTGACTACCGGGGTCAAGGATCTCGGAGGTACGGCCCTGGTAGAGCCGTTCAGCTCGGCCTTTAAGGTGCGGGACGGCGTCTGGGGTCACAGCGTGCAGATCTCGAACCCGGCAGGGCGCGTCGAAAGCAACCGCTATCCGCCACCCGTCTTCGACGCGCGCGGCAACGCCCTCGTCGTCTGGTCCCAGGAGCTCGATGCGAACGAGAGTCCTCCGACCATTTGGGGCCGCTTCTATCGGCCCGGAAAGGGCTGGCAGCCCGCCTTCACGATCAGTACGGCGGCCACCGCGTGCAACCTGCCCTCCCTGAGCATGAATGCCGAGGGTGATGCGGTCGTCGCTTGGGTGCAGCGGGAGGGAAATTTCGATCGCGTGTTCGCTCGACGCTTCCTGGCGAACGCGTGGGAGCCGACCGCCGCGCGGGTGAACCTCGAGGACGCCAACTCCGTACCGAGGGTCGTAACCGCTATCACCGCCGATGGGGAGTCCCATGTGCTGTGGCAATACGTCAGCACCTACCGGTACATCGCTGGCAATCATGCAAGCGGTTCGGGCGCTTGGAAGGCGAACGACACTTACATCAACGGCGCCTTCGACGGCATCAGTGGCCCCGCGGTCGCCTTTGGTCCGGACGGCAACGGCTTTGCCATTTGGACCTTGCTTGAAGGCGGGGGCGGCAGCACTCGAGTCGCCCGGTACCTGAAGGCCAGCGACTGGGGCTCCGCCAGCACGATCCCGGGGAGCGTCGGCGCCCTGGTGGGCTACACGGGCTCGCCGGATATTGTCGTCGACGCCGACGGCGGGGCGATGGCCGCGTGGCACAAACAGAACGACGTCGCCACTGCCCGCTTCACCAAGGCAGGCGGTTGGTCCGCCGTGGTCCCGGCGAATGGTGGCAACGACCGTGTGGTCGACTGGACACCCCGCCTTGCGAGCACCGGCGACGACTTCTCAATCATGTGGCTGCAGGATGTCGGCAACGTCACCAACGCCTTCAGCAATCGCTACACCAACGGAGCCTGGGGCGCGACGCCGAGCCTGCTCAGCAACGGCGACACGAGCGTGCACTCCTGGTCTGACACCGGCTTTGGCGTCGATCCGCACGGCAACGGGTTGGCGGTCTGGGTGCAAGGGGCAGATGTTCGATTCGCCCGCTTGCTTGGGGAGACCCAGCTCTGGCAGGGCGATGCCCTCGTGGAGACACGGCAAGGTGAGCCCATGGAGGCTCTAACGAGCGTTGCTTCGAACGGCATGGGCGCGTCCATGTATTGCACCGGCTACCCTTACTACGAGCGTCACGACGCCATTTTTGGCGCTATTTTCGAGTAGTCCGGCGTGGTGCGCCGTCGGTCGCGCGGCTGCGCGGCCCGGGTTCACTTAGGAACGCGCAGCACCCAACCGGCGTTGGTATCCGCCAAGAATAGCCCCGTCGTGGTTTGGGCTAGGCGATTGGGGCAGACGTCGGGACGGCTCCAGACTGGCGTGGCCGTCGTGCCGTTCTTGGCCACACGGTTCAGCGTGGCACCCACGCACTTGGCCGGCATCGTGGAAAGCGCCGTCGTCAGAAAATACACATTGCTAGTGTCGACGGCGACGAGCGCAATCGTCGTGGGGAAGAACGACAACATCGTGCTGGTAGCGCCACCTGCCACCGGCACCTTACGCAGCGAGTCGGACGTGAGGAAGAACAGGGTGGTACCGTCCGAGGCCAGGCTCACGGCGGAAATCGAGCTGGCCAGAGAAGTTCCTGGGTTGCCACCCGGCGAGGTGAGGGCCTGTTTGTAAATAGTGACCGGGTCAGCGTAATAGGCGTTGGTGTTGTCGGTGGCAATCGTCCCCATCTGCGTGCCGAAGACCGCAGTCGGTGCGCTGGGATTCGCCAGGTTGACCGGAACGGCCCGCACGACGTTGGTATCCAGCGTAATAGCCATACCGTTGACGACGCTTATCATGTTGGCGCCGGTACTGAGCAGCAAGCGTGGTACGCCGAAGCCCATGGTGGGCAGGCGCGACATGGTTGTGCCTGCACCCCACACCAGATTGTTGGCATCGGCGCCCACCGCGGTGATGCCCGTGGCTGTCGCGAGGGTCGTGGCGCCGCCGCCAATCTCGGGCAGTCGCACGATTTGCGCCGTATCTGCGACGAACAAGGTGTTGCCCTGCGCGGCGATGCCGCGAATGCTGGCGCTATTGGGCGCCGTGTAGATGTTCGTGGAGGTGTCGTAGTCGAGGACTACGTTGGTCGACGCAGGGCGAC
>JANNWK010000873.1:0-2818 GCA_031408355.1 Myxococcales bacterium | reverse complement strand
TCGGCATCGAGCCAGGCGGCGCAAAATCGGTGGCAAACAGCCGATTGTACAGGACCTTGGGGTCGTACTCGGGAGGATTGGTGTTGTCCGGACCGTTGTGGGAGAGGTACCAGAGCGTGGTGCCTTCGCCTTTCACGATGCGCTTGGAGATGCCGACTTCGAGCGAGCGAAACCGGGTTTGCTGGCCTATTTGAGCCGCGACGATCTGGTCAATGCTGGGAGCACTGAACGTCGACACGAAGTTTGAGTTTGGGTTCGGCTGGGGGACCATCGGTGCGCCCGAGAGGATCCCCACGCAGCCCGCGTGGTGGCCCCGCTCATTGCCCGTCTTGATGTCCATCCCACTGACGACGTTGATGTAGTCCTTGACGGCGGCCAAGGGCTCGAGCGCTGGGCTGGGCGTCCAGCTGGGTCCCGTGGTCGCGGGGTTCCACTGCGCCAGGCGCACGCCGTTGCCCCAGAAGAAGATGCCGGTACGACGCGGTAGCTCGGCCTGGGTTTGGGCGAGCGCTGTGCCGTTGCCGTTGAGCATCGACTCGAGCACCGGCAGCCCAACGGCCACAGCGGAACCTCCTGCGATGCCTCGCAGCAGCTTGCGTCGGCTGATGGCGAATTTACTCATGCTGATGCTCCCGATGCCCGGCTCATTGCGGCGCCCCGGCGTAGCGAAAGCCCGGGCTCTCGATGACCCCAGCGAGCAGGGTCGGGAAGGCATATCCCTGCTGAATCAAGCGAGCCTCCAGCTCGGCCACGAGGGCCTCCTCGCCCGCTGTCTCCAGATGTCCGGCGGCGTAGCGATAGACTGAGCGCGCAAGACAGTTCACGACGCCGGGATGCGCCCTGAGTGCACGCCCGAGCTCGGCCGGATCCTGGAAGGCAACGCCGTCGAGCTCGCCGCTGGCGTCGATGGGCAAGCCCTCCTCCGCGCTGCGGAATGCGCCGATTCCGTCGAAATTTGCGAGCCCAAGCCCGATCGGATCCATCATCAGGTGGCAACCAGCGCACGCGGGCACCTGGCTGTGAATGGCCAGCTTCTGCCGGCGCGTTTGGGGAGCGCCCGGCGACGTTGCCGGAAGCACGGCCACCACTCCCGGCGGTGGCGGCGGGATCGCCTGGCACAGCAAGACCTCGCGAATGAATTTTCCCCGCAGCGTCGCGGAGGCCGCGTCAGCGTGAGCGTTCAACGCCAAGAAGCTGCCCTGTCCCAGGAGCCCAGCGCGCAGACCTGCTTCTGGCAGCTCAACCTGGACGAAATCGTTCCCCGTAACGGGAGCCAACTCATAGAGCCGAGCCAGCTCAGCGTTCACGAACGTTGTGCGACTGTCGAACACGTCGCGGTAGTCGCCGCCGGAAAGCGCGTGCAGGCTCATGACCCGCTGGGTCTCGCTGCGCATGGCCTCGCCCAGGGTGGGGCTCATCTGCGGAAAGGCACTGGGCAGTTGCGGTAGGTCAAGCAGCCCAGAAAGCTTTAGGTATTCGTCGAAGAAGTTGGCGAGCCCGCTCGCTGCGCGCGGCGAATCCAACAGGCGCTTGGCCTCGACGAGCAGCCCCGAGGCGTTAGAAATTCTTCCGCTTGCCGCCGCCGCCAGGAGAGCGTCGTCCGGCGTGGTGTTCCAGACGAAGTACGCGAGGCGAGTGGCTACCTCGAAGTCGTCGAACCGATAGGTGGCGGGGGCGCGAGGATCGGGAGCCCCTAACTCGACGCGGTATAAGAAGTGGGGCGACTGAAGCAGTCCGGCCGTCGCGTACTCCAGGCTGGCCCAGGGATCGCCCAGTGCCTGCTGGGCGGCTGCGCCCACGGCTGCATAGCGCGCGACCTCGGGTTGCGTGAGCGGTCGGCGGAATGCGCGTTGTCCGAAACTCGCTACGAAGCGCTCCGCACACCCGGACTCGCTCATGGGATCACAACCGGCAAGGGATGCGCGCCGGCCGACGTCAGCGAAGGCCTGCTTGGCGACCTCAAACGCCGCGACCTCAAACTGCTCAGTGCCGAGCGGTGAAAGCGCGATGCGTGACGCTCCGATCGACGCAAAGCCCTGGAGCACGGTGTCTGCTTCCAGGACCGTGGACACCGTGACCTCGGCGCCCAACAGATCTTTGATGGAGTTCTTGTACTGGGCGACGGTGAGCCGACGCAAACCCGAGGGAGCGCCGTTGAACGAGGCGGGAGGCGGCTCACCCGGCGTCCCCGTTGGCCCTGAGGTCGCCCCGCCACGGGGCCCTGCTGCACCGAGGCCGGACTCTTCCGTCAGGTTGCCGGTACACGCCGACGCCAGCACAGCGCAGGCTGTGCCAAGGAGAAGTCGGGTGCCCATGTAGTGCATTGTGAGTGAGGTGGAGAAGGCGAGCGGTCGCCGTAGGTCCTTCTGAACAGTGAGTGCTTAGGAGTGGTCCGAGCGTTGACCGCGTGGCAATTTTTTGGCGCGAAGCCTCGAAATTCTCCCCAGTATCGAGTCGGCAAGGAATTTTTGGTCGAGGCTGGACCTGCGGCCAGATGTGCCGTGCTCAAGATTTGTTGAGCTACGCCGCGCCGCGCGCGCGTCCTAGCCGAACCCGACGGTTCGACGCTTCGCGGGCCAAGCGAAAAAGTGAGCCACGCACGCACAGAGGCGCGTCTTCAACGGCCGTGGTTCACCTATCTCGCCTCGGTTTTCTGGTGTTCGGCTTGGCTTTGGCGTGCTCGTCGGCAGTGAGCGACCCTCCCGCCGACCCTGGCTTGGCCGAAGCGGGAACCCAGAACGCTCCGACCCCGAGCGGCGGGCAAGCCGTGGCTGGGGTGGCGACCACCGGTGGCCAGACTCTGGCCGGCACCAGCTCG
>JANNWK010000872.1:0-4885 GCA_031408355.1 Myxococcales bacterium | reverse complement strand
GACGAGCGGACCGGAAGGGACGGGCTCGCTCTCCAGGGCTGCTTCAAGCATCTCTACGGCAGCCGAGGGCCCCATCACGCGGATACGCGCTTCGCGCAGCACCGACCAACACACGAGCATGTTCCACGCCGCATTGATCGGAATCGCCGTGAAGGCCAGGACATGGCGAGTGGCGAAGCGGCCGAGAGCCCGGCGCAGCAGCGCCTTAAACAGGAAGTTGCTGACGGAGATCTTCAGCTTGTACACAATCGAGGCCAAGATCAGCTGGGACTTGCTGGCTTCTCGGTGCGGGTCCACGCCCAGCGTGGCTTGCGGGGGATTGGGCAGCTCGAGCGCGGCTCGGGCCAGAGCTAGCCTCACCTCGGCGCGGTCTTGCTCCGACAGCTTGAGGCCTGCCAGGGCGGCGAGCCTGCGAACGCTGCGTAGCCCATCCCAGTACAAGAAAGCCACCTCGGCCACCGCGAACAACGCGGCCGCAACGCCGAAGAACCCCCAGTACGAAAGCTGCTGGGAGAGGCTGGCGTGCTCCGGCATGCGACCGAGCAGCTTCACCGCTTGCAATTCACCCAGGCCCGTCGCGACCGCATTGAGCGCACCGGCCAGAGCCGCCCTAGCGATCGCCCCGCGCGTCACCCGTCGGATCCCGGCGCGCTCGCTCTCGTTGAGGACGTGGATCGGATCCTCAGCCTCAACCGGCGCGTGGCGACCGCGCCTCAAGTAACTGCTGCCCAGGCGTTCGAGCAGGGAAGCGTCTGGGGACACGGTCACGCTACTCCGCCGCGACCGAGCCACCTTCACTGCGTAGGTCGGTCAAGATGGCGTCGACGTTCTTCTTGGCGTCGCCAAACAGCATGCGCGTGCCTTCCTTCAGGAAGAGCGGATTTTCCACACCTGCGTAGCCGCTGGCCATGCTGCGCTTCATCACCACGGTCGTCTTGGCCTTCCAGACCTCGAGCACCGGCATCCCGTAAATGGGGCTCGAGGTGTCATCGAGCGCGCCCGGGTTGACGATGTCGTTGGCGCCAATCACGAGCACAACGTCCGTCTCCGGAAAATCTTCGTTGATTTCGTCCATCTCAAGCACGATGTCGTAGGGGACCTTGGCCTCGGCCAAGAGCACGTTCATGTGGCCCGGCAGCCGACCCGCCACCGGGTGGATCGCAAAGCGCACGCGGGCGCCGCGCTTTCTCAGCAACTCCGCGACCTCGTACAGGGCGTGCTGCGCGTGAGCCACGGCCATGCCGTAGCCGGGCACGACGACGATCTGCTTGGCGGAGCGGAGCAGGGACGCGGTATCGGCCGCGCTGACGCTGGTCACCTCGCCCTCCGGTTCGCCGACTTTCTTGGTCGGCTTGACGCCCTCATCCGCCCCGAAGCCACCAAAAATGACGCTCAAGAAAGAGCGGTTCATGGCCCGACACATAATGTAGCTGAGGATGGCGCCGCTGGAGCCGACGAGCGCACCCGTGATGATCAGAAGGTCGTTGCTGAGCATGAAGCCCGCCGCGGCAGCCGCCCAACCCGAGTAGCTGTTCAGCATCGACACCACGACCGGCATGTCCGCGCCGCCGATCGCCATCACGATGTGAATGCCGACAACCCCGGCAATACCTGTCATGAGCAGCAGTGGGAAAAGTCCCTGGCTGGTCGGCACCCCGACGAAGCGGAGCGCCAACACCACGCACACCGCGGCCAGACCGGCGTTCAGTACATGCCTGCCCGGCAGGAGCAGCGGCTTGCTGCGAATGGTGCCCCGCAGCTTGAAGAACGCGATGATCGAGCCGGTAAACGTGAGCGCGCCGACGAACACGCCAACGAATATCTCGATCTCGTGGAGCAGCGCTTCGGCGGGGCTGGGCAGGGCGTGTCCGCCCAGATAGCTGCCGATGCCGACCAACACCGCTGCCAGTCCCACGAAGCTATGTAGAACGGCGACGAGCTCCGGCATGGCGGTCATGCCGACCCGCATCGCCAGCAGCGCCCCCACCGAGCCGCCCACCGCGATGGCCAGCGCCAGCAAGCCGAAGCTCGACACGTGACCGAGCGCCGTAATGGTGACCGCCAGCAGCATGCCGGCGATGCCAAAGCCGTTGCCCCGGCGGGCTGTGCTCTGGGTGCTGAGGCCACCCAGGCTGAGGATAAAGAGCACCGCTGCTATCAGGTAGCAAACGGTCACCAGGCTTGCCGGCAAGATCACGAGGAGTGGCTCCTTTGAAGGTGGTGCATGGGTGGCCGGCGCAGCGCCTAACGTTGAAACATCTTCAGCATGCGTTGAGTGACCAGGAAACCGCCAACCACATTGATGGTCGCGATCAAGACCGCGATGGCCGAAAGAATCGTCACCGGTGAGCCTGTGGGACCTGATATCTGCATCATGCCGCCCACCAAGATGATGCCGCTCACCGCGTTGGTGACGCTCATGAGCGGGGTATGCAGGGCGGGTGTCACGTTCCAGACCACCTGCCAGCCGATGAAGCAGGACAACACGAACACGGTGAGGTGCCCTACGAAGACAGGGGGTGCGAAGGCACCGGCCAAAAGCAGCGCGCCCAGCGTTAGCGTCACGAGCGTGACGGAGGCTCCCGTCTCCGCCCGTACCTTCTTAGGCGGCGGCGGGGGCACGCTGGGCTGACGCTGCCTGGTTTCAATCCGCTTCGGCGGAGCCACTCGCGGAGGCGGCCAGAGCAGCTCGCCACGGTTCAGCACAATCGCTCCGCGCACGACCTCGTCGTCCAAATCAATGTGGAAGCTCTTGGCGCCCCCCATGTCCGCCAGCAAATGGGTCAAATTGGAGCCGTAGAGCTGACTTGCGGTGGGCGCCAGGCGACTGGGTAAATCGACGTAGCCGATGATGGTAACGCCGTGCTGCTCAATAACCTGACCGGGTTGGGTCAAGGCGCAGTTGCCGCCGGACTCTGCCCCCATGTCGACTATGACCGACCCCTGACGCATGACCTGCACGATCTCTTCGGTGATCAGCACGGGCGCTGGTTTTCCCGGGATCAGCGCGGTCGTGATGATGATGTCCACTTCCTTGGCTTGCAGCTTGAACAGCGCCATCTCAGCGGCGATGAATTCCTTGCTCATCTCCTTGGCGTAGCCGCCCACGCCGCTGCCATCCTCCTGCAGGGTCACGGTCAGGAACTCCGCGCCCATGCTCTGCACCTGCTCGCGCACTTCGGCTCGCGTGTCGAAGGCGCGCACGATGGCACCAAGCCCCCGCGCCGCGCCAATCGCCGAAAGGCCGGCCACGCCGGCGCCGATCACCAGCACCTTGGCTGGCGGCACCTTGCCAGCCGCCGTCATCTGGCCCGTGAAGAAGCGCCCATAAAAGCTGGCCGCCTCGATCACCGCGCGATAGCCAGCGATGTTGGCCATGGAGCTTAGCGCGTCCATCTTTTGGGCCCGCGTAATACGCGGGACCTGATCGATGGCGAGAACCGTCGCCTTGCGTTGGGCGAGGCGCTGCACCAGCTCCTCGTTCTTCGCTGGAAAGATGAAGCTCACCAAGCAGGCGCCCTCGCGCAAGAGCTCCGCCTCGTGCACGCCCAGCTCCAAGTTGTGCTCGGGCGGCTGCACCTTGAGCACCAGCTCCGCTTCGTCCCAGGTTTGTCGGGCCGTCTCCGCGATGCTGGCTCCGTGCGCCACGTAGTCCGCGTCGCGAAAGGACGCCCCAAGCCCGGCGTTGGTTTCCACCTGAACCTCGAAGCCCAACTTGATGAGCCGGGCGACGGTTTCTGGGGTAGCGGCAACGCGACGTTCGCCGGGCCTGATTTCCTTCGGAACGCCGACTTTCATGGGGTCTTGATCAGCTGCTCACGGTGCCACCTCAATCGCGAAACGCGACCCAGAATGGCGCGCGCTTCTTGACGGGGTGCAGAGCGTGCCACAGCGGATCGGGCAAGTACAGATCCGACTCGCAGTAGCGGCACGTCAAAATCCGAGGTGACTCCGCTGAAATATCGAGACCGGCGCCGCATCGCGGACAGCTCCACAACACGGGCTTATGCGCTGCCTCATGGGCAACAGACGTGAGCCCCGGCGAGGCGTTGCCTGCCTCGGTCCCCACCTGACCATCGCGGGTCGCGCCGAACAACTGCACCGCGGAAGGCACCTGTTCGCGCAGCCATTTCGGCGGCGGAAATGTGTGCATGACCTCGCCACACGGGCACATTAGCTTGCCGTCGCCGCCCGGCGGCACGGCTTCTACCGGCAAGTCGGCGCCGCACCCGGAGCAGCTCGGCCTAGCAGGACCCCAGCGAATCAGCAGCTGGAACTCACCGCTAGAGAATGCGCTCCCGCGCGTCTTGCCGGGCACGAGCTCGAACTCGGCTGCATCCCGATACAGCTCCAGGACCGGTTTCCAATGCTTGGCCTGAACCTCGACGGTCGACTTGCAACTGGGACAGGTGGCCGCGAGCGTAGGCCCTTCGAGCACGATGCGTCCGCCGCACTCGGCGCACGACAATAGAAGCTTGAAGACGAAATACTGCACCGGGACGTCAAGGGTAACGAAAGCGGCCCGAGGAGCCAAGGGGCGCCGCCCGGCAAGCGCGTCACTACTCGGCGGGGACGGCAACCGGGAGCGTCACCGAGACTTCCTGGCTCGATTCGAAGTCTTTCTCGATGGCGAGCAGCGCCCGGGCGCGGCCTGCGTGCTTGGCACGGTAAAGGGCGGCGTCGGCGGCCCGAACGAGCTCGTCGCCACGGGCGCAGCCGAACTGGTCGGTGGCCGCGACGCCAATGCTGATGCTGGCACTCACCGGACCTGCGACGGTGCTAGTGGGAGTAGCCGCGATCGAGCGGCACAGGCGCGTGGCGACGCTGAGGCCCGTCTTGGCATCACACTCAGGCAAGACAGCGATGAACTCCTCGCCGCCGATGC
>JANNWK010000871.1:0-1902 GCA_031408355.1 Myxococcales bacterium | reverse complement strand
GTTGCGCGGCAGCGCAGGTCGCGTGGCTAGGGGATCTTGGCAAAGCTGCTCGAGCGCCGGCCGGGGGCCTACTTGCCTACTCGCCTATTTAACGATGCCTTCAGTCAGAATCGCGATCGACTTCACGCCGCCGGCGCGACTGAGGTCCATGGCTTCGATGGCTGCGGCGTAGCTGGCGTCGTTGTGCGCGTCGAAGTAGAGGACCTTTTGGTCCTTGGCGGCCAGCATCCGAGGGACGCGGCTCTTGATCTCGGCCTTCGACAACACGGTCGTGTTCATGCGGATAACGCCGGCCTTGTCGACCGTCATGACCAGGGGCTTGTTGTCGTTCGGGAGCGGAGGCTCAGCCTTGGTGTCTTCTTTGGGCGGCAGGTTCAGCCAGAAGGTCTTGGTGACCATCGGGGTGACGATCATGAAGATGATCAAGACCACCAGCACCACGTCCACGAGCGGCGTAATGTTGATGTTGGGCTTGCTGGCGTCGGCCTTCTGGGGGCCTTTGCTGCCGCTGCCGCCGAGTGAGAGGCTCACGAGGCGCCGCCGTTCTGCTTGGTCTTCTTCTCCGTTACCTTGAGGAGTACGCCCTTGAAGCCGATATCTTGAAGGTTGAAGAAGGCGTCGCGCATCTTACCGTAGCGCATGGCCTGGTCGCTCTTGAGCATGAGGGCGCGCTCGGGCTCCTTGGCGTGAAGGGCGCTGAGCTTGGCCTTAAGCTGGCTCAGTTGAATGGTCTCTTTCTCAACGACCGTCGTGCCGTCCGGCGCAACCGTGACCTCGATCGGGTTCACGTACTTGAGCTTGGGGTCGGGCGAGGTGACGTTGGGCAGCTCGATATGCGCGCCCTCGTTCAGCGCGGGCGTGACGACCATGAAGATGATCAGCAGCACCAACACCACGTCTACCAAGGGCGTGATGTTGATTTCGGGGCTCGCGCCCTTGGACTTGTTGCCACCTAACGCTACGCCCACGGTGAAGTCTCCTGCTGGCTAGTTTCTGAGTCAGTAAAGGCCGCGCACGCTGCGACTCAGGCGGCGTGGAGCCCGCGCTTGCCAGCGGCCACCGAACGGCCAAGGTGATTCTCGAGCTCGTCCAGTAGCTCGCTCGCCGAGCGACCGAGCGCCGTTTCGATCGTCGAAATGCGGGCGTTCAGGTAGTTGAAGACCATGACCGCCGGGATCGCGACGATCAGGCCGAAGGCGGTCTCGATGAGCGCCTCGGAGATGCCGGCCATGACGGGGCCGATACCGGCGCTGCCCGCGCTGCCGATGCCCTGGAAGGCGCCGATGATGCCGACGACCGTGCCGAGCAAGCCGACGAACGGTGCGATGGAGCCGACGGTGGCGATGACGTTCATGCCGCGACGCAGCTCTTCGCCGACCGACTCGCGCCGCCGTTCCGCTTCGTTCCGGGCCAGCTGGACCGGGGACAGGCCTCCCTCACCTAGATCCTCGAAAGCATGGATATAGCGGCGCATGATCGGGCCAAAGAGCTTGGCCAGGGCCGAGTTCTTGAATTTGGCGGAAAGCTCGACAATCTCGTCGACTTTCCACTCTTCAAGGAGCTTGCCCGCCTGCGACGCGAACGCGCGCGATTCTTTGGCCGAACGCCAGAAGGCGATCATTCGTTCGACGGTCACGCCGATGAAGGAGACGGCCATCATGAAGAGGAGGAAGGCGATGGCTTTGCTCAAAGGCCCCATCGACGTCCAAATGTGAGCGAAGTTGAAAGTCATGTCAGATCTCCGAACTCTTCAAACAGGCGGTTTTCATCAGGTTCTCAGCTTGAACGGGAACTTCATGTAGCGGACGACGGCTATCGGTTGGCCTTCCGCGTCCAGGGCCGGCTTGAAGGTCATGGCTTTGACGGCCGCCACGCAGACGGCGTGCAGCTCAGGCGGCCCCT
>JANNWK010000870.1:0-1834 GCA_031408355.1 Myxococcales bacterium | reverse complement strand
CCATGATCTGGAGCTCCACCGCGTTCCTGCGCTACTTCGAAGAAACCGCCGATTTCCCTGTGCTAGCGGCAGCGCTACCAGGCAGGGAGCGCAAGTCGGTACCGACGGGAGGCACGTTCTTCGTGCTGCTTCGGGGAGCCGCAAGCGAGCTCAAGCAGGCCGCGTTCCGCTTCGTGCGCTTCATGCTGGAACCCGAGCCGGCGGCGCACTGGTCGAGCGAGACCGGCTATCTGCCCGTCACGACCGGCGCCGTAGCGACGCTCGAAGCCCGCGGCCACTACCAGCGGCATCCCAACTTCCGCGTCGCACTGACGCAGCTGGCCGTCGCCAGGCCCTGGCCTTGGTCGCGCGGACTTTTCCGGGTGCAGCGCGAGCTGGTGCAGCCGCGCCTCGAGAGCGCTGTCCTCGAGGGCACTTCGGCCGAGCGCGTGCTGGGCGAAGCCCGCCGTTTGGCCCGCGAGGCCGCCCTGTGAAGCCGACCCACAAGCGTCAGCCATTCTGGTTGCTATTGCCGACGTTCGTGGGGCTCGGCGTGTTCTTCGTTTACCCGCTATTCGAGGCGTTTCGGACCAGCTTCTACGAGTGGGACTTGCTCACGCCCGCGCGCTTCGTGGGCTTTGCCAACTATCGAGCGATCGCCCGCTCCGGTGAGTTGGCTGGGGCGCTCGGCACTACCCTCTTCATCAGCAGCCTCGTGGTTTCAGGCTCGCTCGTGCTCGGTCTCGCGTTGGCGCTCGCCGTGCATCGCCCAGGTCGCTTGGCGGCGCTGGCCCGGAGCGCCGTCTTCAGCGCCTACGTCGTGTCGTGGGTCACGGTGGGCCTGCTGTTTCTGTGGATCTTCGATACCGAGGCGGGCATCGTGAATCGAGCCCTGGGCGCGCTCGGTCTACCTTCGGTCTCGTGGCTCACGAGCGTGAGCGTGGCCCCCCTCACGGTCGCGCTCATCGTGATCTGGAAGGTCACCGGCTACGCGATGGTCGTGTTCCTCTCCGGCCTCTCCGCCCTCCCCCCCGAGCTGCTGGAGGCCGCGGCGCTGGACGGCGCCGGCCCACTCTCGAGGCTTCGGCACGTGAAGCTGCCGTTGCTGCGGCCGACCATCGCTTTCGTGGCTACCACCAGCCTTATCGCTAGTTTTCAGCTGTTCGACGTGGTGCGGCTGCTCACTCAAGGCGGGCCCGTTCGCTCCACGACCGTGCTTGTCTACGCCATCTACGAGCAGCTGTTTCGCGATCTGCGGGTGGGTCGCGCCAGCGCGCTGGTGGTAGTGTTCTTTCTGGCACTAGCGCTGCTCAGCACGCTCAAACTACGCCTACTGCGGGGCGAGCAGGCGCCGACATGATGGGCGAGCGGCGCACCGGCAGCTTAGCGCTCGGCCTCGGGCTTTCGGCCGCCGGCCTCTGGCTCTTGCCCTACGCTTGGATGGTCATGACCAGCTTCAAGACACCGAGCGAGCTGCTCCGAGCCCCGGCCAGCTTGCCCGAGTCGCTCGGCGCTGCCGCGTACCTCGAGGTCTTCCGGGCCCTGCCGGTCGCCCGCTACCTGGGCATCACCACGCTGATGGCGCTTTCGATCGCCGCCCTGCAGATCGTGGTCGCGCTACCGGCCGCCTACGCCCTGGCCAAGCTGCGCTTTCGCTTCAAAAAGCTGGCGTTCGCGTTCGTGCTCTCGGCCCTGCTCATCCCCGCCGAACTCCGATTTGTCCCGACTTTTACGCTATTTTCGGCGCTTGGGCTCGTGAACACCCTGCCGGCCCTGGTCCTGCCCTTCGCGGTCAGCGCCTTTGGCACGTTCCTCTTGCGGCAAGCGCTGCTCGGCGTGCCCGACTCGCTCATCG
>JANNWK010000869.1:0-4262 GCA_031408355.1 Myxococcales bacterium | reverse complement strand
TGGTTGAGTGCCCATTGTAGGCACTTGTGCCGACCTCGACGGAGGGGACCGCTCGCCCGCTTGGTTCGCTGCGTCAGCTCACCCGTCACGCAGCGAATCATGGCATCTAGTCTCTCAGTTTTGTTCGCACATGTTAGGTTGAGGCGTGGGCAGGGAAGCGCATACTCCGCTAACGACCTACGTCGCATCGTTCACGTCGACGCTCGACGCCGAGCTGGCCCGCACCCTGCTCGACCAGCACGAAATCGAGTCGCGGCTCGAAGGAGACATCTTGGCCGGAGCCGCGCTGCCGCTTCAAACGGCATTCGGTGGCGTACGCGTGCTGGTCGCCGCAAACGAGGCCGAACAGGCCACCAAGCTCATTGCCGATCATGAAAAGTCGCTGGCCGCGGATCGACGCCGCACCGACACCGCGGACGAGCGGGTGGCACGGGCCTACCGCCTGGCGCTGGTAGGTCTAATGCTGCTGCCCGTCGTTGCGCACGCCATTTCGTTCGTCAACCTCGCGCGTTCGCCATGGTCGGCGCTCAGTGCCAAGGGTCGCCGCCAGTATTTGGTCGGCATTGTCTTCGATTCCATCGTGCTCGGTGCGGCCGTCTACTGGCTGGTTCATTCGACGTTGGGGCTCGAGCAAGTGCCGGCTATCGCCGAACCGATGAGCAAACCCGGCTGGTAGTCGACTTGTCATTGCCGCCTTCTCGGCAAGGCAATGCCATCGTCGAAGCCAGCAGCCTTCCGGCCCGCCGAGCGTTTGATGGTGATCGAACGACCGGAAGACGACGACTTCACGTCGAGCGAGCTGTTCGACTCCTCAGTCATGGTGATGACCACGCCTATCACCAGCGCCGACGAGCTAACGCTCCTCTCGTGGAATTATGCCTATGAGTGGAGCTTGTGGCGCGCCGAGCGCGCGAGCCCCCTCCTGCCTTTCGGGCCTCTTGCGCCGGTGGACTGGCCTGGCAACCACTACGGCGCCGAGGTTCCCAGGTGGTTGTCCCCGGACGGGTGCCGGCTCTACAGCTCGCACCCGAGCGGCTTGAATCCCCATGTCTCGGAGCGTTTGAGCCAGTGTGGGAGCGTGGGAGTCGAGCTTGCCACCAATGGGGCTCACTGTGGCTACTGTAACCACTCATGTGGCGGCGGCAGCTGTGACCACGGGCAGTGCTCGGCAGTGCAGGTTGCCGCCTGGAAGGATGCGAGGCCGAGCATCTTTTCTCCGGACATGACGGAGTTCTTCGACCGTCAGGGCGGCCAAGTGACGCGGGTGAGTGTCCCGTCTGGCGCGGTGCAGGTCGTGGTAGCCACAGCCAACGTCGGCGAGATGGCAGTCGACAACTACTACGTCTACTTCTTGAGCGATGGCGGCGTCGGGCGTGTTCCGCGCCGCGGCGGAACAGTGGTGACGCTCGCCAACGTCTCACCGGCAACCACGGGCCTCCGGCCCGGCCTGGCCATCGACGGGGAGTACGTGTATTGGCTCGACGACCTACGCGAGCCCCCAGTCGGGGAGTGGATGGCTCAGCGCATCTCTCGTGTCGGAAAGCTCGGCGGTGTGCCCGAGGTGCTGGCCTAAGGCCAAGACATGGGGCGCGACGTGTAAGCCAAGCAGGCTGGTCGAAACCGTGACCCGAATTGCCGCCGACAACGCCGCACTGAGCACTTTGGCTTCCATGACCACTACATGACACCCAGAGCAGCGTAGCGTCTATCAGCATTTACAAGCATTGATTGTACGTAAATAGCGTACAATCATCGGAGCGGGAGCTCGGACAGCTCAGCCGCGAGCTGCTGCAGCTCCGCCTCGCGCTGATGCCCTGAGCGCCACACCAGGCGAAACCAGTCGCTTGGTAGCTTGGTCTTCGGCATCAAGCGCACCAGGCGCCCCGCCGCCAGATCGTCTTTGACGAAGTACAGCGGCAGCACGCACACGCCGGCACCTTCGAGGACGCGGGCCCGCACCGCCGCGATCGTGGCTAGGTACGACAGCTGTCGAAACTGCCAGACCTCCTTGCCGGAGCGCGCGTCCAGGAAGTAGCGGAACAGGGGCAAGTCTTCGTGCACGTCGAGCAGCACGTGATGGCGCGCGTCGCCGGGTTCGTTCAGTTTCTGCCGCTTGATGAGCGAGCTTTTGGCCACCACGACGTAGTGTTACTCGTGCAGGCGGGCAAAGCTCAAGCCGGGGCTTACCAGGCGCGCGCTCGTGATCATGCACGACAGCTCACCGCGCAGCACGCGCGGCAGCAGGTCCGACGTGTCGCCGAAGTAGAGGTGCAGGCGTCGCTCCGGGCAGGCGCGCTCCAGCTGTTTGAGCGCCGGCACGATGAAGCTCAAGCCGAGCTCGAAGCGCGTGCCGATCTTGAGCTCGAACGGAGCCTTAGCCTGATCGTGCACGACCGCGCGACAACGCTCGGCTTCCTCCAGCGCGCGCCGCGCTTGCGGCAGCAACCGTTCAGCCTGGGGTGTGAGCGCCAGCTTGCGGGTGGTGCGGGTGAACAGCGCCGCACCCAGCTCGTCCTCGAGGCGGCGGATGCGGTCACCGAACGCAGCCGGCGACAGGGCGCAAGCCTTGGCCGCGCCCCGAAACGACTGCTGTTCCACGGCCGCCACGAAGCAGCGCAGCGATTCCAAGTCGAGCGGCGAACCCTGCGCTACCACCGCTTCTCTTCTAACACACGTCAACGCCGCCGATCCCGTCGGCGAGACTTTCGTTGGCGGGCTCGACGAGCTCGTCCTCTACAGCCGCGTGCAACTATGGCCATCGACCATCGACGGCGCTCAGTGGCCCGGCCGTGGTCGCGGTCCGCATTCAGGGGCCCAGTGCTTGCCGAGGTATTGCGGTGAAAGCGCCCCCTCGCGGCCGTGACGACTGTGGTGCCCGTCAGCAGCCGGTCGCCCTCCGTGCCCTGTCTGGCCTTCTCCGGCGAAAGTCGCCTCGCACCATCCGTGTGCAGCCGGAGGGCGCCAAGGAGCAGATCACGGTCACGGTTCCGACGGAGGCGTTCGAGCTGTTTCTCGACATCCTCGCGCAGATGGCCAACGGGAACGCCGTCTCGATCGTACCCGTGCACGCCGAGTTGACTACGCAACAGGCGGCAGACCTTTTGAACGTATCTCGTCCATTCTTGGTTGGCTTGTTGGACGACGACAAGATCCCACATCGCGTTGTCGGTACCCACCGAAGGGTCATGGTCGCCGACCTGCTCGCCTACAAGGAACGCGACTCGGCTCACCGTAGAGAGGTGGCCGACGAGCTGGCAGCCGAAGCGCAGAAGCACGGGCTTGGCTATTGACCGATGGCGTTCGTCGTCATCTACGATGCTTGCGTTCTGTACCGGGCTCCGTTGCGAGACCTGCTCGTTCGAGTCGCCCAGGCCGGCGTCGTCCGTGCTCGGTGGACGACCGAGATCCTCGACGAGTGTTTCCGCTCGATTATGGAGCAGCGGCCTGAGCTGAAGCCACAGGCGCTCGTGAGGACGCGAGAGCTGATGACGAAGGCCGTCGCCGACTGGCGTCGCTGAAGAACCCACCCATGCGCTTGGCTGACGTTCTGGATGTCCTGCGCAACAACGGTCTCGTGCAGTCCGTCGCCAAGCTCCGCGAGTTGTACGGGGAGCCGCTTGGCGGAGCGGACGGAACCGAGTGACTACCAGACGCTGAAGGACAAGACGGTGTGGATCCGCTCCAGTAGTAGCGATCCGTTACCGCCCTCGTTCCGGCTCCGCACCAAGCCTTTGGTGCGTGCTTGCGAAGAGGCTGCTACTTCGTTGGCTGAGGACAGCCTTCCAGCGGCCAGATGGTCGCGTCCGTGCCCGGCAGCCTCCAAAGACGCCCGACGTATCGCCCGGTGCTGTCGATGTGGCAACGCGCACACATCGACACGGTGACGTTGGAGTCCTCCTCACCGATGAGCTGGAGGAACGTCTTGGCGTGCAGCTCGGCCTGGGCATCGAGCTCGGGAGGGACGCTGGACGCATCCCTCTCTGGCGTGGGAATGAAGACGTCGAAGTGAAGGCGGTGGCCGTCGGCGTAGGTGTTGTACACGATGACGTTCTTCACGGGACCGTCGTACGGAAGGAGGCTAGTGCTCATCGTCGGAGTCTCTTTCAGTGATCGAAGGCGGGCAAGCCTTGGCGACTTCGTGCTCGATCGAGTCAGCAATTGATCGTGGCGGAGCTAGGTGCCCGCCCTACCACTGCCAGCGATGGCCATAACTATTGGGATGACGGCGGGCTGTTCTGGGCGGACATCGTGGGCGACGGCGA
>JANNWK010000868.1:0-1805 GCA_031408355.1 Myxococcales bacterium | reverse complement strand
GGCAAGCAGGCCCGCCTCGGCGTCGTGCTCGGCGTCGCCCGTAAACAGAAAGGCGCGCTCACCCAGCGCGAGCCGAATCACGAACGAGTTGTCATTGGCGCCCCAACCCGCGTTAAGCGCCGGGCAAGGCGCTAGCGTCTCCACCGTGATCCCAAAGCGCTGGCGTGTGCCGCACAGCTCGCGGGGTCCCAGCACCTTCACGCCGCGCGCTTTCAAGAGCTGGTGAATGCGCGCGTAGGCCGGGCCAGCCCCTTCTGCCAACCCCTGCCCCGTGTCCCAGAACTCACCGACAGTAACCTCGCGAATCACGCTCTCCAGGCCAAGGAAATGATCCGGATGGGGGTGGCTCAGCACAATGACGTCGATGCGGGTGCGGCGACGTGCGCGCATTGCCGGCAGGATCACCGAGCGTCCAGGATCCACCGGACTGCCGACGAAACCGCCGCCGTCGATAAGCCACAGGCTGCCGTCCGGAAGATCGAGCAGCGTGGCGTCGCCTTGTCCGACGTCCAACACCGAAGCCACCAAGCGGTCGCGCGGCGCGCCCGCGCGACGCTCCGCGAGCTCAAGCCCGATGAGCCCGAGGCCGCCCAAGCCCAGGCCGAGCCAGCTCCGCAAGGCGCGCAGCTTGCCCGAAGGCGCCGCCAAGGCCGCGACCGACAACGCGCCCAAGAGCGCCAGCTGAAAACCGCTGGGAACCGGCAAGCAGAAGCGCAAACTGGATTGTTCGGCGGAGAGCCGTGCAATGGCGCGTACCACCAGCAGCGCTCCACCGCCCGCCATGGCGACGCCCTGCTCCAGGCTCGGCAGCAGCCAGACCACGGCGTGCAGCAGGCAAAGCGGCAGGGCCGCCGCTTCGCCGAACGGGCCCGCCACGACATTCGCCAGAAGCCCCGCCAGGCCGATCTCGGAGGCTAGCAAGGCCAGCAGGGGCACGCAGGGCAGCATCGCCGACAGCGTGGTGGCCAGGCTCTGGGCGAACCACGCCAGCGCCCTGGGCCGGATCCGCTCGGTGAGGCGCGTGAACAGCGGCCCCAGACCAATGAGGCCAGCGGTAGCGGCCACCGAGAGCAGAAACGACACGTCGAACGCAGCCAGCGGATCGAGGCACGCGCCGATCAACATCGATGCGGCCAGACAACGCACGGCGCTAGGACGCCGCCCAGCGGCCGTCACCAGAAAGCCGACCGAGAGCATGTACGCGGCCCGAAAGGCTGAGCCGCTGCCGCCCGCGAAATCCGCGTAGCCGAGCGAAAGCAGCACGCCGAGCGCTGCCGCCAGGCGCGCCGCGCGCACACACGCGGCAAACGCCTCCACACGAACGAGCAGGAACGCCAGACCATTGACGAGCGAGACAACCGCGAACACGAGGTGCGTACCGCTCACGGCGAGCAGGTGCGAAAGCCCACTGGCGCGAAACGCGGCGGCGTCGTCGGGATCGAGATCGCTTTCGCCAAGCACAAGCGCGCGCCCCAACGGCGCGGCCAGCGGCGGAAAGGTCGCCTCGATGCGCGTGCGGGTGTGCGCCCGGGCCGCATCGATGGCGGCGCGCAACCCAAAGCCAGGCGCTTCTACGCTGAGCGAAAGCACGCCGCCGCTGGCCACGGCGCCCGCGCGCGAGGCGCCCGGCCTAGGATCGGCGACGCCGAAGTTGCGGAAGAGCTGAGCGGCCGCAAAGTCGGCCACGCCGCTGATCTCGTCGCCGCGCCCGAGCCGTTCAGGTCCGCCATAAACCCTGGCGCGAAAGGGCTGAAGCTCGATGCCCTCGCAGTCGGCACGGCGGACGTCGGCCAAGAAGCTGATAC
>JANNWK010000867.1:0-1682 GCA_031408355.1 Myxococcales bacterium | reverse complement strand
ACGCCACCCCGCGGGGTGCTCCGGGGGCGCTAGGCGGGGCGCTAGGCGGGGCCCTTCTGTCTTGGATGGAAAGCGCCGGTTGCCGTAGTTCTCGCTGTGCGCGCGCGTCGGGCCGTGCAAGTTTCGGCGGTTGATGTCGTTGCGAGCAGGTCGAGTCGCGCTCGTGCTGGGGCTGCTCGGCTGCTCTGAGCAAGGCGCAGCCGGGCCTGTGACGCGCGCCACGAGCTTGGCTGCCACGCTGGCGTCGCCTCTCTGGGTACGCCAGGCCGAACTGTTGGCCAGCGATGCCGTCGACAAGCAGGGGCTCGGCGTAGGGGTCGCGCTGCGGGGCGACACCGCCCTGGTCGGGGCGATGTCCACCGAACTCTTGTCCAAGCAGATCGGGGCCGCCTATGTGTTTGAGCGCTCAGCTTCCGGCTGGGCCCAGCAGCAGAAGCTGAGCGCCAGCGATGGGTCTTCTAGCGATCGGTTCGGGAGCGCCGTGGCGCTGGACGACGGGCTGGCCCTGATCGGTGCCAGCGGCGACTACGGCGACGGCGTCGAGCGTGGCTCGGCCTACGTCTTCGTGCGTTCCGGTAGCACGTGGGTCGAGCGGCAGAAGCTCACGGCCAGTGACGCCGCCGACGGTGATTGGTTTGGCAGCGCTTTGGCGGTAGTCGGCGATAGCGCGCTTGTCGGCGCGCAGGGACGCAATGGGCGGAGGGGTGCCGTGTACGTCTTTCAGCGCTCTGGGAACTCGTGGAGCCAGCAGGTCAAGCTGAGCGCGGCTGACGGGACGAACAATGCCTACTTCGGCTCGGCTGTAGCGTTGTCGAACGGTACGGCGTTGATCGGGGCCGTGGGGGACCCTTCGCTGCCAGGCGCCGCCTACGTTTTCACGGGTGCCGGCACCACATGGACCCAGCGCACCAAGTTGCTGGCCAGCGACTCGGCCGTCGACGACGGATTTGGCCAAGCGGTTGCCTGGGTGGACGGCACCGCACTCATTGGTGCTCCCTACTGTGACGACCAGGCACTGGCCGACGCGGGTGCCGCCTATGTGTTCGTAGGTTCGGACGCGTCCTTCACGCAGCAGAGCAAGCTTAGCCCCACCACCCCAAAGCCGAGCGCCAGGTTCGGTGTGAGCGTTTCGCTTTTGGGCGATCGGGCACTGGTCGGCGCCTCGGGGGAGGAATCGAACCAAGGCGCGGCCTACGTTTTCGAACGCTTGGCTGGGTTTTGGCAAGCGCCGTCGCGACTGGCAGTGCTGGCCCCCGCTGACGGCCTGGGCATCTCCGCCGCCTTGTCCGGCGACACCGCGTTGCTCGGTGCCCCGTGGGGCGGGGACGACGCGCTGAGCTCCGCTGGTTCGGCCTATGTTTTCGAGTTTGGCACGGACAACGGGGCCGCGTGCTCCACCGCAGGGGACTGCGCTTCGCTGCATTGTGTCGAAGGCACGTGTTGCGAAAGCGCCTGCTCGAGCACCTGTGAGACGTGCCTTGCCGCGAGGAAGAGCGCGGGCCTGGACGGCACGTGCGGTCTGGTCGTTCCCGGTACCGACCCGCGCGACGCTTGTCCCGAGGATGACGCGGCCAGCTGTCAGCGCAACGGTCTGTGCGACGCGGCTGGAGCCTGTGCGCTCTACGGGGCCGGCGCCGTGTGCGCTTCTGCCGCCTGCCCCACCCCCACCAGCCAGAACCTCG
>JANNWK010000866.1:0-11628 GCA_031408355.1 Myxococcales bacterium | reverse complement strand
GCAGTCAGGAGGTCGGCGGTTCGATCCCGCCTGGCTCCACTCACCACCCCTCGCCCGAAGCGGCCACCCCCAGGTGGCCATTTCCGCTTCTGAGTGAGACAGCGGGCAAAAGCCCCGTCACCGGAGCCCCTGACCGGCCCGGCCGGGCTCACCCGCCAGCACCCGCCCCGGCGATCCACGGTGCTCGGCCCCAGAAACCTGCTAAGAGCCGCCCGCCCATGCCATCCATCCAGGTTCAGGACGTCACCAAAGCGTACGGACAGAAGCGCCTCTTTCAGGAGGTGACGGTCACGTTTGGCGACGGGCGGCGCTACGGTGTCACGGGCCCGAACGGCGCTGGGAAGTCGACGTTCCTGAAGATTGTTTCTGGCGAGCTGGAGGCCGACACGGGCACGGTCCAGCGCCCCAAGCGCACCAGCGTGCTCCAACAGGACCAGTTCGCGTTCGAGTCCTGGCGGGTGATCGACGTGGTGATCATGGGCAACGCCGCGCTCTGGGCGACCATGCAGGAAAAGGACCTGCTGCTCGCGAAGCCAAACCTGACGGACGCCGACGGCGTGCGCCTCGGCGAACTTGAGGGGGAAATTGCCGAGGAGGATGGCTACACCGCCGAGTCGGACGCCGCCGAGCTGCTGGCGGGGCTCGGCATCCCGGAGAGCGACCACGAGAAGGTGATGAGTGAAATCCCGGGTGGACGAAAGCTGCGCGTGCTGCTCGCGCAGGCTCTGTTCGGCAATCCCGACGCGCTGCTGCTCGACGAGCCGACGAACAACCTCGACATCGACAGCATTCGCTGGCTGGAGCGGTTCCTGCAAGGCTACCGGGGCGTCCTGATCGCCATCTCGCATGATCGCCGGTTCCTGAACGAGATCTGCACGCACATCGCCGACATCGACTACAACGCGATCATTCTGTACCCGGGCGGCTACGACGACATGGTCCAGGCCAAGGGTCAGGTCCGCGGCAAGATCGAGCAGGAGAACGCTGAGCGCTCCAAGAAGATCTCGCAGCTCCAGGATTTCGTGGCGCGTTTCGCGGCGGGAACCCGAGCGTCCCAGGTACAGAGCCGCAAAAAGCAGATTGAACGGCTTACTTTGAGCGACCTCAAGCGCTCGAACATCGAGCGACCCTTCATTCAGTTCAAGGTCAAAAAGCCCTCCAGCAAGCAAACACTGAGCATCGATGGCCTGACCAAGCGCTGGCCCGAGGTGACCGTGTGCGAGGGCCTCCGAGCCGTCATCACCAAGGGGGAGAAGGTCGCCATCATCGGCAAAAGCGGCGTCGGCAAGACCACGCTCTGCAAGTTACTGATGCAGCAGCTTGAGCCCGATGCCGGCAAGATTGAGTGGGGCACCCAGACGAGCATCGGCTACCTCGCGCAGGATCATCGCGCCGACATCCAGAACGGAACGACGGTCGCCAACTGGCTGCACTCCTTCGCGCCCACCGCCAACCTGCAAGCCGTACGCGGCCTGCTCGGGCGCATGCTGTTCAAAGGCGAAGAAGGCGAGAAGCCGACGGATGCTCTCTCGGGTGGCGAAGCCGTGAGGCTCATCTTCTCCAAGCTCATGTTGTGCGAGGACAACGTGCTCATTCTCGATGAACCGACCAACCACCTCGATTTGGAGTCGATCGTCGCATTAGGCGACGCGCTCGAGAAGTATGAGGGCACAGCCTTCATCGTCACCCACGATCGCGATCTCGTAAACTCCTTCGCCACGCGGATCTTCGCGTTCACCGAAACGGGCCTGGTGGACTGGCGCGGCAGCTACGAGGACTTTGCTGAGCGCTACGACAGCGGCACGAAAAAGGGCGAAAGCCCCGCTCAAGCCAGCGCCTCGGCCTAGTCGGTCGGTTCCGTTAGCGGGACCTGCAGCCCGGCGCCCGGCGCGCGTTCGCGCACGAACGCCACGATCTCGGCGGCCTCTTCAGCAGTGATTTCGAACTCCTCGAATACGGCAGCATCCAGTGCCGCACGCAGCGTTCGGGTGAGCCCTTCTTGGCTCGCCTGCCGCGCCAGGCGCGCGATCTCGGCGCAAGCGGCTGAACGCCGGGGTGGGGCTGGCAAGGCCCGCAAGTGCGCCACTTTGACCTGGGGAAAGGCGGCCTGCCGGGCGTCGCGCCGCCCCGCCAGGTGTAAGGCTCGAAACAGCTGACTGTTCAGCAGTCCGAGCGTTAGCTCCGCAGGAAACTCGGGCAGCACGAAGCCGGCCAGCAACGAATTGCGAAAGGGCGAACCCGCGTGGAGCGCGGCGATCGTGATGGCCGCGGTCTGGCGGACCACCAACCCCACGCTTGCGTAGCTCGAGGCTTCCCTCACTCGACAACGGCAAGCCGCCAAAATCTCGTGGTCACGCTTCAAAAATAGACGCGCCGCGCGCTCTTGAAACTCGGCGATGTCCCGACCCTGCAGCAGTGGGTAGTCGTAGCCCACAGGCGGTGTGCTACCCCGATACAAGAGCTCGCGCGTCACGCGCCCACTCGTTTGTAATCCCATCTCACCGAACAGCTCAGGCGGCAACCTCGCCAAGCTACCCAAGCGCTCGAGCGCCCGAGGCACCTCGAGCTGGTGAGCGCTGAGCTTGGCCCGCGAACGCTCGCTGAGCACGAACGCGCGCTCGGGGGCCACAGACGGTGTGATGAGCGGCGCGGCAACCAGCGCGAAACACGGCTGCGTGACGCTCGCGAACGCGTCCTGACCGAGCTCCAGCAATGGCTCGCAGACCGTGTGCGTCTCCGAAAGACAACTCCGAACGTGCCGATAGCCCGCGAGATCCGCCACGGGGCTCGGGATCAAGAGCGCCAAGACCCCGCGCGGACAGAGCCGAGCCGAAAGCTCCACAAACAGACTGTGCAGCGTCGGATAGCCGCGGAACGACTTGAAATTCCGGCGATAATGAGCTCGTAACAGAGCCGGCAGAGGCTGCGCCGCACGCCCCGCAAAGGCGACCCACGGTGGATTGCCAATCACCAAGTCGAAGCCGGCGTGACCCACCATGAGCTCCGGCCAGTCGATCCCAGAAACGCCTAGCCGAGCCGCCATCACCGGCGAACACAGCGCGTCCCCCAGGCGGAGATTCTTGCCGGCCTGCGCCAACTCGAGTCGCGGATCCGCCGCGAACAACCAGAGCGACGCTTCGGCGACGGCAAGCGCGAGCGGGCTCACGTCGACACCAAACAGCTCCCTCTGCACGACCAGCGCTGGCGCGCGGCCGCTCTGCCTCGACACGACTCGCCCGGCCTGAAGTAGGAACGCGCCCGCGCCCAGCGCCGGGTCAACGATCCGGAGAGGACGCTCCAGATCGGCGGTGGTGAGCGCGTTGGCTGCGAGGGCCAAGAATGCGCGCTCCACCACGATCCGAGTGAGCGCCTCCGGCGTGTAGTAGCTACCGGTCAGCTTGCGAAGATTGAGTCGCTCATGGGGCCGGGCGGCCAGTAGCGCCTCGTAGAGCTGCCCAAATGCCTCAAGCGGACGGTCCCGCCAGGGGCCCACCGTCAGGGCGCCCGCGCTGCCGGTCGCCTGAAACTCGCGCGTCTCGAGCAGCTTTTTGAGTCGCTCGGCGGGCCCGTTCGCAGCGAAACTGGGGACGCCGCGAAACAGCCTGCCTTGACTCAAAGCCTCCGGGCGGAGGCCCGTCGCCAGCGCGGCCTCGCGCAGAACCTGGCGCAGCAGCGCCACGGAAAGCACGTTCCAGGCGTCGGACGGCGAGAGCCCGAGGTCAGCCGTACGCTTCGCCGTCTCCGAAAGACCGCCGCGAAGCGCCACTACGGCCTCTTGGAAGGCCATGGCTAGGCAGCGAGAATGCGCACAGCCAACCGCAGCGCCGCCAGCATTCCCCCTGGGTCCGCCGTGCCACGCCAGGCGATGTCGTAGGCGGTCCCGTGATCGACACTCGTCCGTACGATCGACAAACCCGCCGTCACGTTCACCGCGTCTCCAAACGCAAGCAGCTTCATCGGAATGGTCGCCTGGTCGTGGTACATGGCGATCACGCCGTCGTACTCGCCCGCACTCGCCAGGCGATACGCAGTCTCCGCGCCGATAGGCCCGGTGACGACGGCCCGCCTGCCAAGCCTCCGCCGAGCGGCTTCGAGACCCGGCAGAATGGCCAACGTCTCCTCGCGCCCGAGCAGCTCGCCTTCGCCGGCGTGCGGATTGAGCGAAGAGACTGCTATTTTTGGCCGTTTCTTCCCGAGCTTCAGCAGCAGCAAGGCAAGCTCCGCGGTCGCGCTTGCGACGCCTTCCTTGGTGATCGCGCGCGACACTTTCGCTAGCGGCAGGTGCGTGGTGACGAGACCGGTCGCCAGGCGTTCCCCGACGAAACACATGACGCTGGCGGCTGCGCCGTCGAGCGCCTGGAGCCACTCCGTGTGGCCAAGAAACGTCCGCGCGCGCACCAGACCCGAGCGTGCGATCGCGGCCTTGTTGACGGGCCCTGTCACTAGAGCGGCATTGGCGGAACACTTGACCAAGGTGAAGCCAGCCTCCACATACTCGAGCTGCGCCTCACCCGTTCGCTTGACGGGCTTGCCTGGCGTACGCTCACGGTCCGAAAGCGGCGCGCCCACTTGCGCGAAGAAGATCCGCGAAGGGTCACGCGAACGACCATCCCAGGCCACGAGCTTCCGCTGAGAAACGCCCTGAGCTTCCGCGGCGCGACGTAGCGTCTGCTCGTCGCCGAGCAGCACCTTCGCGGCCCCCTTGAGTCTGGACGCCGCCGCCACCGACACCTCAGGACCGACGCCCGAAGGGCAGCCCGTCGACACCACGAGCAGCGGAGCCAGCCGGCTCATTCGCGAACCACCGGCAGCTGCTTCGGGCCGTCCGTGGCGCCGCCAGTAAGGCCTGCGAAGAAATCGTTCCCCTTGTCGTCGACCACGATGAACGCCGGAAAATCCACAACTTCGATGCGCCAAACCGCCTCCATCCCAAGCTCAGCGTACTCCAGCACCTCGACCTTCTTGATGCAGTCCTGCGCGAGCCGCGCCGCCGGTCCGCCGATGGACCCAAGATAGAAACCGCCGTGCTTTTTGCACGCCTCGGTCACCTTGGGCGAGCGATTGCCCTTCGCGAGCATCACCAGGCTTCCGCCGTTCGACTGGAAAAGGTCGACGTAGGCGTCCATGCGCCCCGCCGTCGTGGGCCCAAAGCTGCCGGAGGCAAGCCCCGCCGGGGTCTTGGCCGGACCTGCGTAGTACACCATGTAGTCCTTCATGTAGCTGGGCAATCCCTGCCCCGCGTCGAGCCGCTCCTTGAGCTTGGCGTGTGCGATGTCGCGGGCCACGATGAGCGGTCCAGACAGCGAGAGCCGTGTCTTGACCGGATACTTGGCGAGTTCCGCGCGGATCTCCGGCATGGGTCGGGTGAGGTCGATGCCCACGACACCCCCGGGCAATTCGGCTTCGGTCGTTTCGGGCAGATACTTGGCCGGGTCATGCTCGAGCTCCTCGAGGAACACGCCGTCGCGGGTGATCTTGCCAAGCGCCTGGCGATCCGCCGCGCACGACACCGCCAGCGCAACGGGACAGGAGGCGCCGTGCCGCGGGAGCCGCACGACCCTCACGTCGTGGCAGAAATACTTGCCACCAAACTGCGCACCGATGCCCGTACGCTGCGCCACCTCCAGCAGCTTGGCCTCCAGCTCGGGGTCGCGAAACCCGTGGCCCAGCTCGTTGCCGCTGGTCGGGAGTGTGTCGAGGTACTTGGCCGACGCGAGCTTGGCCACCTTGAGCGCGTACTCCGCGGAGGTGCCGCCTACCACCAGCGCCAGGTGGTAAGGCGGGCAGGCTGCCGTGCCAAGCATGCGCATCTTCTCGTCCATGAAACTTATCAGGCTCGCTGGGTTCAAGAGCGCCTTCGTCTCCTGAAACAGATAGCTCTTGTTGGCCGAACCCCCACCCTTGGCCATAAACAGAAACTTGTAGGCGTCGCCGTCGGTCGCAAATATTTCAATCTGCGCCGGCAGGTTGTTGCCCGTGTTGACCTCGCGGTACATGTCGAGCGGCGCCAGCTGCGAGTAGCGCAGGTTCGCACTCAGGTAAGTGTCGAAGACGCCGCGGGCAATCGCAGACTCGTCGCCACCGCCGGTAAATACTAGCTGGCCCTTTTTGCCAAGCACGACGGCCGTGCCGGTGTCCTGGCACATCGGCAGCACGCCCCCGGCGGAGATATTTGCGTTCTTGAGCAGGTCGAGGGCCACAAACCGATCGTTGGGCGAAGCGTCAGGATCTTTGAGGATGCGCGCAAGCTGCGCCAAGTGACCTGGCCTCAGCAGGTGCGCAATGTCACGCATCGCTTCGCGGGTCAGCAGCGTCAGCGCTTCGGGTTCGACACGCAGGAAGGTCTGCCCCTCCGCCTCGAAGCTGGACACGTAGTCCTTCGTCAGCAAGCGGTAGGGCGAGTCGTCCGGACCCGTCGGCAACATCTCTTGGAACTGGAAGGCGGTCATGCTGTGGTTCCAAGCTTTTGCAGAGTCGCGGGTGGCGGACAAGGGGTCGCCCTAGGTGCCCACCCAACCGCAGCGGCGGCCAGGCTTTATGGCTGAAAACTGGGACGTCCCTGGCCTCGGACTACTTGGCGTGTTCGGAGATGAAAGCTCGAACTAGCGCCAGCCCCGGCTCGTATTCGAGCAACGACTCGTGACCCACCCCGGCGAATTCCTGGTATCGCGCGCGCGGCCCGAGTTCGGCCGCGATCGCCCTGCCCTGGTCGGGCCCCGCGAGCGCTTCGTCTGCCGTCCCCTGCAGTACCAGCACAGGCGCCGGCACCTGCGCCAGAAACGACTGCGACCGGTACGCATCACCCAGCAGAAGCTTCTGCCACGGCGACTTTCGCAGCATCACGATGTCGTTGACACTCGCCAGCAGCGTCAACGACGCGGGTCGCTCCGGGTTGCTCCGACTTGCGGCCACGGCTCGTGCCGCCAGGTGCCCACCGATCGAAAAACCGATGACGTGAACCTGGCCAGGCTTGATGCCCTGCGCCAAACACAGCTTCTGCAGCAGCAGCGGGGCATCAAGTGCCAACGCTTCAAGGGTGGCTATACCCTCTGATGCGTCGAAACCGCGGTAAGCGAAGACCGCAAGGCCCCAGTCGTGCTCGCCCATCAGCCGCTGAAGCAGGGCCTGCCCGCCGCGCAGCTGAGCTGAATCATTGCCCGGATAGAACAGCAGCCACGGCGCTTGCGGCGAGCTCGGCTTGCGCAATAGTCCGCGCAAGCGCACGTTCGGCGCGACTTCCAGCGAGGCTCGCGACCAGCCGGACTGAGCCGCCAAACCGGAATAGTCAGCCTCGCTGAGCTTGCCCGTTAGGTAGGTGAAGCGGAGAGCCGAACGCTTGACGAAGCGTTCATAGAAATAGAACGACGCCCCTAGCACGGCCGCAACCCCCAACGCCGCCAAACCCAAACGAAGCAGCCTAGACCCCATCGGTCCCCAAGACTTCGCGCTGAATCGCCGGAATTCCGCCCACCCGAGTATTCGGCGCCACCTGCTTATTTACTACCGCTCCGGGGTCAACCATCGCGCCTTCGCCGATCTGGACGCCGGGAAGAACGATGGCTCGAGCGCCGATCCACGCTCCGCTGCCTATGCTCACCGGCGAGGACATGACCTTCCCAGCGCGATGGTCAGCCGTCGCCAGCTCGTGGGTACTGGTCAAGAGCATCACACCGGGGCCCAACGTGACGCGATCGCCCAGTGTGACGAGCTCGCTGAGATCGAACACGCAGTCTGGCTCGATCAGGCAGTCTTGACCGGTGACCAGGCGCGCAAATAGCTGACTTCCTCCGGTAATTTTGGGGAGTCCGTTCACGAGCGTGGCCTCACCCATGCGAAACCCAGCCAGCGAGAGCAGCCTGGCCCGCAGAAGCCCTGACCCCCGCCGGGGCAAGAACGACTCCGCCAACTGCAAGGCGTGGAGCCTCGGATGAATACCGGCGCCCTCCGCGTGCAACGCCTCCAGCACTTTTCGCAGCAGGCTACTCATGACGCAACTTCTTGAAACGCGCGCCGAACTGGCCGCCTTCCACCAGCTCCACGACAAGCGGGATTTGATAGTTCGCCAACCCGCCGCGACAGAACGCGTTCATGCGCCGCTTGAACTCCGGCAGCGGCTCCGGCTCCTTCAAGGTAAACCGGGCCGCAACCACCTGCCCCATCATCGGGTGAGCCTTGCCGAAGACCGCTACCTCCTGCACGTTGCCCAGCTGGAGCAGGTAATTCTCCACCTCCGCGGGATAGACCTTCTGCCCCCCGACATTGATGAGGTCACTGGCGCGGCCCAGGATACGCACATATTCCCCGTCAACGCTGACAGCATCCTGGGTATTGAGCCAGCCCTGTTCGTCGAATAGGTCCGGTGCGTTCAAGTAGCCGAGCATGGCCGTGTCAGCCTTCACCCAAAGCACCCCGTCGACGACCTTGGTTTGGAAACCGTCTCCCGTAAACTTGATCCACGGCGATTCCGAGTCCCGCGAGCGAGAACGCAGCACGCCCAGCTCCGACATGCCATACGTTTGAACCAGCGACACCTCCGGCAACGCTTCGTGCAGGCGCTTCAGGGTGCTCGCCGGCATCGGCTCGGTCCCGTATGCAATCACTTTGAGTGACGACAGGTCGTACTTTTCCCACGCCCCCGAAATCAGCAGCAGGTTAAGGAAGGTGGGTGAGGTCGGCAGGGTGTGGACACGGTGTGCCGCAATCGCGCGACATACCGTGTCCGGGTTCCGATCCGGGACCGTGACGACCGCTCCGCCGCTACCGAAGGTATTGAACAGCGTGTCGACGCCGCCAATGTGATCGAACAGCAGGAACGTGAGCGTTGCCTTCTTGCTCCGGACCGCTCGAAACTTCTCGAGAATCGACAAAAAGTCATGGAGGATAGCCTTGGGCGCGCCCGTCGAGCCCGAGGAGAAGATGACCAGGCCGGGGTGCTGGCGAGCGATGAGCTCGCGGGTGAGGGCGTTCGTTACAGCCCACTCGCAACTCGCGAATGCCCAGCCGTCCTGGTCATCGAACTGTACGCAAAGGCTGGCTTCGGCAATCTCCAGAAATTTGTCGCGATGCGCCCGCATGAGCGGTGTGAGCGGGACCACCACGGCCCCCAGCTGCACGAGCGCCACAAGGGCGGCGCAGGCGTTGGGCGAGAACGAGGCCTCCAATGCGACCACGCTGCCCTGACCTACACCGCGCGCGTCGAACTCCTTTCGCCAGCCGCTGCTCTGCGCGAGCAACTCGGCGTAACTTGTCGTCGCGGCGTTCCAGACCAGCGCGGGGTCGTCGCCCCACGTGGCCATTCGCTCAAAGAACCACGCTGCTATCATCCGACCAACGGCGCTAGGTCACGCCGCCCAAGTAGATGACCTGCCCGGTGATGTTGTCGCTGGTCGGGCTAATGAAGAAATCGCAGACGTTTGCGCAATCTTGGTGGGTCCCCAGTCGCTTGATCGCAAGCCCATTCACGACGGCGTCGATCTTGTCTTGGGGCACTCCCTTGATCATGTCCGTCATGATCGGCGTGGCACCAAAGGAGTTGCAGGTGATTCCCCACTGTCCCAGCTCGAACGCCAGTATCCTGGTGAAAGTGACGACGGCGCTCTTCGATGCCGCGTAGATGGCCTCGCCCGCCAGCGCAATCGGCGCCACAATCGTCGTGAAATTGACGATGCGACCATAGCGGCGACGCATCATCACCTTGGCGGCGTCGCGGCAAACCAGCATGGTCCCGGTAACGTTCACCTCGAACATGCGGTTCGCTGACTTGGCGGGCGTGAGCAGCACGTGGTTCATGCTGGCGATCGCGGCGTTGTTGAGGACGCAATCGATCCGCCCATGGCGCTTGGTAATGTCGGCCACCATCAGCCTCACGGCGCGCTCGTCGGCGACGTCCACCTGATGATGACGATAGCCGGCGTCGTTCAGATCCACTTCGCCGCGGCTGCAACCTTCGACCAAGTAGCCCTTGGACACGTAGTGCTCGGCCAGATAGCGGCCAATGCCCTTCCGGCTGCCCGTGATCAGCATGACGGGCCGCTCGCTTGGAGTCACGACGCGACCTCCTGAGCCATCGCCACAACGTGGTCAGCCAACACGCCGACGGTGCGAAACGGGCTATTGCGAGCGGACATCGCCTTGTCGTTAGCGAGCGTGACGGAAACCCCGTGCTCCAGCTCGAGCCGCTGCTCGACTTCGACGATCAGCGAAACGACTCCGAGCGAGTCGATGACGGCCTCGTTGCCGACCAAGACGGTCTCGTCGGTCACGCTCTCGAGGGCTGGCGTCCCTGTCTGCGCGAACACTTCCTGCAGGCTTGCCAGCACAATTTGCACGGCCATGTTTCGTTCAATCATTTTCAAGCTCCCGGCCTAGCGTCTAGCAGAACGGCCATTCGGTTTCAGCGCCATTTCGCGATGGATATTTGCCTGTTTCCGGAGAGGAGCACGTTGGCAGGCACGTCCTGGGCAACGACCACGGACGCGCCCACCACGGAACCGGCACCGATGCTCACGCCAGGCAACACGACACAGCGGGCACCGAGCCATGCCCCCTTGCCAACGCGGATAGGCGCCGTGCTGGGCGTACCGGCCCGCCGCTGTGGGCTCCGGGCGTCATACCGCCGCGTCAGAAACATGACCTCGTGTCCTACGGAGACGTGGTCTTCGATGGTGATCGCGTCGTCCAGCTCGAAATAGCAACCAAAATTGAAGCCACAATGCTCGCCGATGCTCAACCTCTGGGCGATAGCGCCATCGCCGCCAAAACCGGGCAGGCCCCAAAACGAGGACGACTTGCCAACCTGGACCCCGGCCCCGCGCAGCGCGACGGCCATGGCCCGCCCACCGACGAAAGGCGGACACCAAGCCAACACCCGTTCCACGAGCGCCAAGCGCCAGGCTGACCCTAACGACGAGCCACTCGATACCGTCTTTTCGCCTGCCACCAGCAACTGGCTCTGGGACTTAACGCGTCCTCGATGTCTCGTCTAGTCGCGGTCGCGAGCCACCCCAACGCGACCGTCAGCTCGCGTGTCGCATGCAAACGTTGCGGTGCGCTCGCCCTATTGGCAGACTCTGCTGGTGAGTTCAAGTCCGCTCCAGCTATTGCGTGAAGCGAGCGCAGTGCTGCGGGCGCGCTACTATTTGCGATCCGCTGAAACCATGGGACCGCGCGTGCGCCTTTGGGGGACGCCCGTCATCTCAAACCAGGGTCGGCTGCGAGTGGGCAACAGAGTTCGACTGTCCTCCACCGTGGCCACCCTCGAAATTGCCATCGGCCCGGATGGCTTGCTCGAGCTCGGTGACAACGTCCTGATCAACTACGGCTGTTCGATTGGCGTCACGCAGCACGTGCGCATCGGCAGCCGCGCGAACATAGGGACGCACGTTCTGCTCATCGACAACGCCTTTCATCACCTCGATCCGGCGCGGCGCGACGAGGCGCCAGCTTCGGCTCCGGTCGTCCTGGAAGAGAACGTTTGGCTGGCGGCCAGGGTGATCGTCCTGCCCGGCGTCACCATCGGCGCCAATAGCGTGATCGGGGCAGGCAGCGTTGTAACGCATGATATCCCTGCCAACGTACTGGCAGCCGGCTCACCTGCCAGGGTCATTCGCTCCATCGCCGAATCGCCGC
>JANNWK010000865.1:0-10519 GCA_031408355.1 Myxococcales bacterium | reverse complement strand
TACGAGTACCTGGATGGTTCGACGCCGCAGGCGCAGCGCCAAGCGCGCGTGGAAGCGTTTCAGAACGGCAGCGCCAGCCTGTTTTTGATCAGCCTGAAGGCTGGCGGCTTTGGTCTCAACCTCACCGCCGCTGACTACGTGATCCACCTCGACCCGTGGTGGAATCCAGCCGTTGAAGCGCAGGCGACTGATCGGGCTCACCGGATCGGTCAGGAGCGCCCGGTCACCGTCTATCGGCTGATCACGAAGAACACGATTGAAGAGAAGATCATCGAGCTTCACGCCAAGAAACAAAGCCTGGCGAAATCCATTCTGGACGGCGGCGAGCACGCCGCGAAGCTGAGCGTCGATGAACTGGTGACGCTGATCGCCGGTGAAGGGGCACCGGCGACAAGCGAACGCTTGCTGGCCTCGCCCCCCTGACAAACCGCCCACCAATATGGCCAAAAGCGGCCATGACCGGGCGGCCCCGCGTGGTACTTTGGCTGGGTTCCCATGACGCTCAATCTCGAACAGCAGGCCGCGAGCCTGTTCACCGTCGGCTTTTACGGGAAGCTGGTCACGGACGACTTGCGTGGGCTGCTCGCGCGCGGCGTGGGCGGGGTCATCTGCTTTGGGCGCAATGTGGGCAGCCCGGCCGAGGTGCTCGCTCTCAACCAAGAGATCAAACGGAGCGCGGGTCGTAGCCTGCTGCTGTCCGTCGATCAAGAAGGCGGGCAGGTGGCTAGGCTTCGTAGCGGGTTTACGGAAATACCGCCGATGCGGGCGATCGGCGCGACCGGCGACGTGAGTCTTTCACGCGCAGTGGGCGGCGTCGTCGCCCGCGAGCTTCGAGCCGTTGGGTTCGACATGAACTACGCGCCGGTGCTGGATGTGGATACGAACCCGGACAATCCGATCATCGCGGCGCGCTCCTTCGGGCGCACGCCAGAGCTGGTGTCCGAAATGGGCCTCGCGTTGATGACCGGCTTGCAGGAAGCGGGCGTGGCCGCCTGTGGCAAGCATTTCCCTGGCCATGGCGACACCAGTCAGGACTCACACCTTGAGCTTCCGACCTTGCCGCACTCCATGGACCGACTCTGGCAGGTGGAACTTCAGCCGTTCAAGGCGGCGGCGGCCGCGGGCATCGCTTCGTTCATGACCGCGCACGTGATCTTTGAGGCGGTTGACGCGAAATTGCCGGCAACCATGAGCCGCCCGGTGCTCCACGGCATCCTGCGCGAGCGCCTGGGCTACGACGGTTTGATCATCACCGATGATATCGAGATGAAGGCGATCGCCGACAACTATGGCGTCGAAGAGGCCGTCATCCTCGGCCTGAACGCGGGCGTTGACCATTTCCTGTGCTGTCACACGGCGGCGCTCGCCCACCGCGCCATTGAGGCGATTGTGCACGCGGTGGAGGCAGGCAAGGTCAGCCGGGAGACGCTGCAGCATGCAACCCGGCGCTTCGCCTCCGTGCGCTCTCGCTTCGCGTTGCCCGTCGGCGACGAAGCAGGCCTCGCGGTACTGCGTTCGGAAGCCCACCTCAGCGTCGTGGCGCGCTTGCTGGGCTGGGTGAATCCGGCACTTGCCGAGGTCGCGACGGATCCGACCGAAGTGATGGAGCGGATCCGGCTCGAACGACAGCGCTCCGCTGGATGAGCCGAGTGGCTACGCGCCGTAGCCACTGCGATAGTTCGGATACTTGAGCTCGATGCCCAGCGTGCGCAGCGCACGAGCAGCGTTCACCCGCCGGTTGCGACGGAGGCTTTCAGGCGCGGCCTCCACTGGCGCCGATGCCGGAAATGGCACGCCGAGTCGCGCACACAGCCAGCTCACCAGATCCCGCTGGCGGGTGGGTTCGAGGTCCCCAACCACGAACGTTTCCCCGGGGGCGCGGTCGCTGGCGAGCAAGAGCGCGGCCAGATCTTCCACGTGGATGCGCGAACCGTAGCGGCCGCCATCACCCACCAACTTGAAGTCGCCACGGCGCAGGCGAACATGAAGGCCCCGCTCCGGCCCATAAATGCCCGGTGAGCGCAGCACGCTGGCTCCCACCGCGCGATAGGCGGCCTCCGTGGCCAGGACGAGGGCGTATTTCGGTGACGGATTCGGCGGCAGAGGTGTCAGGTCGTCCACCACACCCTCGATGTCCTGGTAGACGCCCGTGGTCGACAGATAGGAGACGGCGCGCGCGCCTGCTAACAGCGCCGCGAGCGGAACATCCGTCGTCGGGTCAGGAGGGAAGGTCACGACGGCGTGGGTGACTGGCCCTAGCCGCTCCGCCGCTACGTCAGTGGCGAGTGCCGTGGTCACCTCGAACCCGCGACCTTGCAGTCGCTCCGCGCTCGCCGGGCTGCGCACGACGGCCAGCGTCCTCAGTCCTCGCCGCGTCGCCGTCTCACAAACTCGTGCGCCCGCGTAGCCAGCTCCGAACACAATGACGTCCAAAGGCAGCATGGGCGACGGAAGCTAAGCAGACCGGCCGCTGCCGGCTACTCTGCCTGGCTCATGGCCGCCGCCAGCACCGTGGTGAGCTGCCCGCGCAGGCGCCGCTCAAGGGCCTTGGTGCGGAGCTCGCTGCCATCCCAGCGCGCCTCGCACACGAAGGACCAGTCCCACGTCCCGCTCGGCCGCGTGGAGACGCAGATAGCGGTGCCTTGCTTGCCTGAGTCGAGCCGATAGTCGGTGCCGTCCAGCGCCATTTCGGCCACCGCGGGGCTTTCGTAGTTCACTTCTTCCGGGGAGCTGAGCATGTGTTCAGTATCCGCGAAAGGCCTGCCAGGCGCAAGGTTCTCGGCTGCCAGTCAATGTCCGCCGGGGGTGCGGGGGGGGCGCGAGCGACCTGAAATGGACAGACGAGCGAGAAATAGTCGCCACCTGGGGGGCGGGCGGCCGCGCTACAAACTGGCTGTCATCGTGGCTCGCTCATCCGTCGCTCGTCCGGAGGATCCCATGAAGCTTCAGCTCTCAGCATCGCTCGCAGTACTCGTTCTCCTGAACGCCGCTTGCAGCGCGGCGGGCGCGGGCGGCGACAGTCCGGGCTCTGGGGCGAAGGCGAGCGGTACGGGTGGCAGTGGACCCAACCTGGGTTCGAGTCTCGGGGGCAACCTCGCGCTGGGGGGCGGCTTGGGTGCGGGCGCGAGCCCTAACGGCAACTTGGGCAACCCCAAGACCTGCGATGAGGCCGCGCTGGGTCATACCTACGTGGGGTGTGAGTTCTGGCCGACCATCACGGCCAACCCGGTCTATGTCGAGTTCGACCCGGCGGTCGTGGTCGCCAATGGCGGCGAAGCCGAGGCTACCGTCACGGTCGAGGGTCCCGATGGGTTTCGCGAGGTCGTGAGCGTGGCGCCCGGAGCCTTGCAAACGATCAAGCTTAAGTGGGTGCCAGGTCTGAAAGGGCCGGAGTTCTCGCTCGTCAACACCTCGGGGGGACGACTCGAATTGTCTTCGCGGGTTGACGGCGGCGCCTACCACCTCACCAGCACGTTGCCGGTCAGCGCCTGGCAATTTAACCCGCTTCAGTACGCGATTCCGGCTGAAGACTGCCTGCGCGTTACGGCTGGGGCGAGTGGTTGTCGTTCGGCCACCAATGACGCCTCTCT
Organism: Myxococcales bacterium; assembly: GCA_031408355.1. GTDB lineage: Bacteria > Myxococcota_A > Polyangia > Polyangiales > Polyangiaceae > PMG-095. The sequence goes on along the minus strand of JANNWK010000865.1, from coordinate 6,929 downwards.
GCTGATCCCGACTACCGCAATGACCGGAACTTACCGAGTCTTCGGCTACTCTTCCAAGAACGAAGGCAAGGACTGGGGCACCGTTCCGGGAGGGGTCGCCATCACCGCGACCCAGCCGAACACCGAGGTGCAGGTGCAGCTTGGCCCCCGCTGCGGCGTCGAACTCTACCCGACCACCGACCTCGGCGAGTGCGTCGCCGCCGGCGCTGCTGGCAGCGGCATCGACGCCAAGAATCCGGGCGACATCTACACGTTCCAAATGAACGCGGGGGACGTGGTTCAACTCGTGGGAGCGTGGGCCAAAGATCCACAAACCCGCAACGCCGACCTGAGCGGCACCATCGTCAAGTCAGCACAGCCCGTGCAGGTGGTGGCCTTCAACGCCATCTCGCAGCTGCCGGACGCTTCTGTCGCCAACGCCGACCACCTGGAGGAAACAGTCCTTCCGGCCGAGGTGCTCGGGAACAAGTACGTGGTGGTGCCGCCCGCGACGCCGCTCGGCGCCTCGGTTGGCCATGTCGTGCGCATTTACGGCAACGTCGACGGAACCACGCTCAGTTACCCCGAGGGCAAACCCGCAGGGGCGCCTGACACGCTCAACGCCGGCGATGTCGTGCAGATCCCGCCGCTGCCCACGGGCCAGCCTGCCGCATCCTGCATGACCGCGCCGGACCACTGCATGCTGAACACCCCCTTCATCGTGGAGGGCAGCCAGCCGTTCGCCGTGGCTTCGTTCATGGTCGGCGGGGTCCTGCAAATGCCGGGGACGGGCCCCGAGAACTCCCAGGGCGACCCGAGCTTCAGCATGATGGTGACGCCTCAGCAGTTCAGGCGCGACTACACGTTCCTGGCTCCGCCTGACTACATGGAGAACTTCGCGGACGTGCTGGTGCCGAGCGGCGCGGAGGTTACGCTGAATGGGAGCCCGATCGGTGTGGCCCCGACGCAGATTGGCGGCAGCGAGTGGTCGCACGTGCGGCTGCCGCTCGACGGAGCCACTGGCGGCGTGCACAAACTCTCCACCAGCGACGAGCGTGGCCTGGGACTCCAGGTCATGGGCTTCGGCTTCGCGACTTCTTACTACTATCCAGGCGGCCTCAACCTGGAGCGCATCTCCGAGCCCCCGGTCATCGTCGTGAAGTGAGCATTGCCCGGTTTTAGAGGGCTAGCTCGCCGTTGGAGGCGATGACTTTTGCGTACCAGAGCGCCGAATCCTTCAGGGTTCGTTGCTGGGTCTGGTAGTCCACGTGGATCAGGCCGAAGCGCTCCTTGTAGCCCTCCGACCACTCGAAATTGTCCATGATCGACCAGTGGAAGTAGCCGGCGACCGGCACGCCAGCCTGCACGGCACGATGCAGCTCGCGCAGGTAGCGGGTCATGAAGTCGATGCGTCCCGGGTCGTGGACGGCTCCATCCACGGCCACCCAATCGCGCGACGATAAGCCATTCTCGGTGATCACGATGGGCTTCTTGTAGCGCTGGTGAAGGAAGCGGGGTCCATGGAAGAGCGAAGTCGGTGCCACCGGCCAATTCAAGGCGGTGATGGGATAGCCGGCGGGTTCCTTCACCACCTCCGGCTCGCCGTCGGCGCCTTCTCTGACCGGCGTTCCGAAGTAGATGTTGGTGCCGCAAAAATCGATGGGTTGATGGATTGTCGCCAAATCCTGCTCGAAGCGCGCGGGGAGCTTCTTCAGCAGGCCAGCGTCCTCCGGGTACTTGCCAAGAAAGACAGGGTCGAACCAGCTGACGTTGTCCCAGTGGTTGGCAGAAACAGAAAAGGTGCGGCGCTCCGCTGCGGCGAGATCCTTGGGATCCTCCGTGGCCGGGATGGAAATGATGCCGACGGGGGCGTAGCCGATATTGAGCGGCTGCTTGGCGTTGGCGCGCAGGGCCTGCACGGCCTTGCCGTGAGCCAAGAGCACGTTGTGTTGCGCCAGCACCACCTCGTCGTCGCGCAGCTTGTCACCGGGCGCTTGCACGCCCGTATCTAGGCCGAGCAGCACAAAACACTGGGGCTCATTGAACGTCATCCAGTTTACGACGCGGTCGGACAGACGCGAAGCGAGCAGGCCTGCGTAGTCGGCGAACCAATCAGCGCTGTCTCGATTGAGCCAGCCTCCGCGTCGGTAGAGCCCGAGCGGGAAATCCCAGTGGAACAAGGTAATCCAGGGTGCGATGCCAGCCTCGAGCAGCGCGTCGACCAAGCGGTCGTAAAAGGCCAGACCCTGCTCGTTCACCTTGCCGACACCGCTGGGCAGCACGCGCGGCCAGCTCACGCTGAGCCGGTAGCCGCGGAGCCCAAGCTGCTGCATGAGCGCTACGTCTTCGGGGTAGCGATGGTAGTGGTCGCAGGCGACGTCACCTGTGTGCTCGCGCCAGACAGTCCCCTTCTTGCGGGCGAACATGTCCCAGACGCTTTCGCCCTTGCCGTCGGCGTCGAACGCCCCTTCGATTTGATACGAGGCCGCAGCCGCGCCCCACACAAAGTCCTTCGGGAAAGCCATGGACTTGGGTGTACACGATCGCTCTCGCGCATACCGCCAAAATAGCTGCTCGAAATCGCTCGCCGCTTGGGCCCGGCGTTACTTCCGGCGCTGCTTGTCGCGCAGCGCCCGCACGACAAGCTTGCGGAACGCCGCGGTCGGTTGCGCCCCGCTCAGGTAGTAGTCGTTGATCAGGAAGGCCGGCGTGCCGTTGATGCCAGCCTGTTCGGCCAGCGCCTGGTCCGCCTTCACCGTGGCTTCGTGCGTGTGCCGATCGAGCGCCGCGTCGAAGCGTACCAAGTCGACCCCCAGTGACGCGGCCAGTTGCCGCAAGTTGCCGCGCTCGAGGCCCTGCGGCTCGGCCTGCGCCTTGAAGAGGCGGTCGTGGTACGCCCAGAAAGCGGCCTGGCCTTGCTGCGCCAGCACTTCCTCAGCAGCCTCCGCGGCCAACTGGGCGTGCTCGTGAAATGGCAGCGGCAGGTGCCGCCAAACGATGCGGATCCGGCCCTTGAACTCGCGCTCCAGGTCCGTAAGCGTCGGCAGCACTCGCCCGCAGAACGGGCACTCGAAATCCGAGAACTGCTGAATGACCACCGGCGCCGTGGCGGGGCCGCGCGCGGCGGCGCCGGCGCGTAGCGGCAGCGTCTTCTGCTCGGGAGGCTCGGGCTCTTCGGCCGTCTTCATCAGCCAGGCATAGACCTGGCTGCGGGCAATGCCCTGCTCGAGCAGCGCGCGGGCTTTGACGAGCTGCGCTTCCACGCGCTCCTTGAAGATCTCGAGCGGCTGCGCACCCGAAAGCCGCGTGCCGTTCACGAAGAAGTGCGGCGTTCCGCGGGCCTTGAAATCGGCTGCCAGCTCCACGCTTTCCGTAAGCTTTGCCGGCACCTCGCCCTTGGCGAGGGCGGCCGCGAGCGGCGCCCAGAGCAGCCCCTGGTTCTTGGCTATTTGCGTGAGCGTCTCGTCGGAGAGGTCGGGGTGGCTCGCGAACAGGGCATCGTGCACGCGCCAGAAGCCTTCGTTGCCGCGCTTGGTGTAGGCCGCTCGGGCCAGGCTGGCGGCCGGCAGGGCACGCTCGTGAAATGGCAATGGGTGGTCCTTCCATACGAGCCTCACGTCCTTGCCGTACAGCCGCAGCAGCTCCTTCAGGGTCGCGTCGACTCGCTGGCAGAACGGGCACTCGAAGTCCGAGAATTGCACGATGGTGACGAGCGCGTCTGCTGGACCCCGTACAGGATCGTCTGCGGCGACGGGGATTCGGAAGACTGCGCCTTCCACCTCGTCGGCTTCTGTCGCGGGAGCTTCCGGCCTAGGGACCGCGAAGTTTTGGCTCGTCAGCAGCGGATACACGTCTCCCGGTGGGCTGCCGCTGAGGGTGAGCTTGCGCGCGGCCGCCAGTTGTTCGTCCACGACGCGCACAAACTCTTCGAGCGGCTGAGCCCCGCTCAGGCTGACGCCGTTGATGCGAAAGCCAGGCGTGCCGGAGGCTCCGATGCGCTCGGCTAGCGCCACGTCCTCGTCGACCTTGCGCTGGGCTCGGCCAGAGGCCAGCCAAGTCGTCAGCGCCGCGGGGCTAACGCCGACGCGGCTTGCCCACAGCTCGAGGTTCTCCGGGGTGAGCGCGGCCTGGTTGGCGAACGCCAGATCGTGAAAGCGAAAGAATGCCGTCGAGCCCGCGAGCATGAAAACGGCCGCCGCGACCTCGTGCGCCGGCCGCGCCCGCTCGTGAAATGGCAAGGGGTTGTGCTTCCACACGATGCGCAAGCGCTCGGGTCCGTACTTGGTCTTCAGCTGCTCGAGCGTGGTCTGCACATCCGCGCAGAACGGACACTGAAAGTCGCTGACTTCGACCAAGCTGACCGGCGCATCGACGTTGCCCCATTGAGGGTCGGCGGGCGTCACTGGGACAGGCGCCGCGGCGTGCCCGGGTCGCGCGGGGCTCGAGCCGCCGTTGTCCGGCCTTGAGGGCTCCGCGGAGCCGCCAGCGGATGCCTTCTGCGGCGCGCTGCCGGGGGCGAGCGACGAGAGCGTGCAGCCAGCTGGGAGCAGGGCCAGCGCCGCTACAGCCAGGACCCAAACGAGCAGCCTTGAGCGGTAAAGCATGGGGAATCGAGCCTAGCCCGAAACCCGAGCGGCTCCGAGACGGCCACGGGGCCGGGTCGTTCAGGGGCGATGAAGCGTGTCAGAATAGGCACTCGCCGGCTTTTGTTGGGACCGACTGACAAGTGACAGCGCCGTGAGCACTCATGAAGGTCGTGTGTCCCCCGCCCCTGAGTCTGCCCGACCTGCCCGCGGAGGCTGAGCCGGTTTGCGAGGCTACGGCGCGCTTGTTCCAACGGCACGCCGGGGACGCGTGGCGTGCGCTCAGATACCTGGGCGTTCGGGAGCAAGATCTCCCTGACGCGTGCCAGGAGGTGTTTCTTGTCGTTCACCGCAAGTTGTCAGAGTTTCGTGGAGCGTCGTCGGAGCGCACTTGGCTCTACGGCATTTGCTTGCGTGTGGCGCAATCCTGGCGGCGACGGCGCCAGCTCGTTCGGCTCGACGATGACGATCGCCAGATACCAGCCAACCAAGAATATGACCTCCAGCGCCGCGACACGAGCGAGCTACTGTGCTGGGCATTGGATCAACTCTCGGAGCCGCAGCGTGAGGTCTTCGTGCTGCACGAGATCGAGGAGCTCCCGATGACGGAGGTGGCGCTGCGTGTGGAGTGCGGCCTTTTCACGGCCTACTCCAGGTATCGCTTGGCCCGGCGCGCTTTGAAGCGCGCGCTGGCGGAAAGGGGGGTAACCGCTTGAGGTCGCCGGATCTCGATGAGTTGATTCGACGCGCGAGGCAGGATCGACCTGAGCCTGCTGCCCTGGCGGCGGTCGGGCGACGCCTGGGCGTTTCGCTGGCTGCATTGCCCATGACGGCGGCGCCTTTGGAGCGCTTCGCGGGCAGCGCGCTTTCGCCGGCGCCCGCGAAGCGGCTCCGTCGCGGGGCCAGGTTGGGGCTCGGTGTTGGGTCAGCCGTGCTGGTCTCTGGCCTGGTGGCAGCGTTCTGGTCGGGCGGGCCCGTGCGGGCCCCTGCCGAAGACGGCAAGGCGCCGCCCGTTGCGCAGCGCGCGCCCGCGCAGCCTTCAGCGCCCCTGCTCGTTGAGCTGCCGCCGGAACCCCCGGTGGTCGTGGCGCCTCCGCCGGAGCCCCGCGCGCCGCGGGCGACTGACGCCCCTGCGTCGAGCGGGTGGGACGAACCGCGGCTGATTGAGCGCGCCCGGCGGGCGCTGGCCAGCGAGCCTCGCTTTGCTCTTAGCCTTGCCCAGGAACATGAGCGGCGCTTTCCCAAAGGAGCGCTGGGGGTGGAGCGCGAGGTCATCTCGATTGAGGCGTTGTCGCGCTCGGGTCAACCCGCCGAGGCGCGCCGGCGAGCGCTCGCGTTCGAGGCCAGGTTTCCCACATCCATCCATGTGCCGCGCGTCCGAGCCTTGCGCGGCCGCCTGACGCGGTCGGACTAGCGCTTCGGAGAGCGGTCACTCCACGGCCGCGAGCATCAGGGCGTCCACGAGGTTGCCGTTATGGGTCCCGGAGCGTGACACGAGCGCGAAGCGCGTGGTCGTCTGCCCCCCGGGCACGCGATACAGGCCAGCGGTCTCGAGTCGTGCCTTTGCATTACCCCGGTAACCATCGAGAGTGCCAAAGCGTTGCGTGACGGGATCGCGGCCTACATTCGAAAGAAGCATGCGAGCCGTTGACACCAACATCATCGTGCGCTTGGTCACGCGGGACGACGCGGCCCAAGTTCGGGCAGCTGAAGCGTACATAGCCAAGGGCGGCGCGTGGGTGTCGCACTTGGTGCTGGTCGAGGTCGCCTGGGTTCTCGCTTCAGTGTACGAGCTTGGCCGATCCCAAATCGCGCTTGCCATGGAGATGCTGCTCCAGCAGGAGCATCTGAGCGTGCAGGAGCCGAGCACGGCGGCGGCAGCCACCCGGCTCTATCGCAGGGGTGGCGGGCGGGACTTCGCCGACTGTTTGATGCTCGAGGTTGCCAGAGGGGCTGGCCATCTTCCGCTTGGAACCTTCGATCGGAGTCTGGCAAAGCTGGACGGTGTGGAGAGAATCTAAGTTCAATGGTGGTGGTGGTGGTCGGCAGGCCGTGTTTCTGGTGGGGCAGCCCAGCTGGGCTGCCCGTAACCAGGCCTCCTCAGACAGGGCCCGGCGGCTGCTGATGTCCGCGGACGAGCTTGCCCAGAGCGACGGACCACAACTCGTCAGCAAGACGTTCGGCGAACTCGAGATCGTGGGTCACTAGCACCACCGTGAGCGGCTCCGAAGCCGAACGGGACCGCACCTGTTCGCGCAGAATGCCGGCGATCTCGTCGCGCGTGCTGGCGTCGAGCGCGCTCGTCGGTTCGTCGAGCAGTAGGACCCGCGGGTCCTGGGCCAGCGCCCGCGCCAGCGCGACGCGCTG
>JANNWK010000864.1:0-2454 GCA_031408355.1 Myxococcales bacterium | reverse complement strand
GGCCAGCGCGTCCAACAACGCCTCGTCGAAGTGCAGCGACGCCGTCGGCGCCGCCACCGCGCCCGGCTTGCTGGCAAACACCGTCTGGTAGCGCCGCACATCGTCGGCCTCATCGGCGTGCGTGATGTACGGCGGCAGCGGTACATGGCCAAAGCGTTCGAGCAGGGCCAACGGGTCGGCCGGAAATCGCAAATGAAACAGCGAGTCCTCGGGCCCACAGCGGCCGAGCACCTCGGCGTCGAAGGTCTCGGCGTCGCCGAACTGCACCACGCTGCCGGCCCTGGGCGACTTGCTCGCGCGCAAATGCGCCCAGACCTCGCAGGTGCCGGGCCGCACGCGCTCGACCATCCTCGACCCGACCGCCGCCAGCGACCGCGCCGCTGCGCTGCGTGCCACTGGCCTTGCGGCCGAACAGCCGGGCCTTGATGACGCGGGTGTCGTTGAAGACCAGCAAGTCGCCCGGTGCCAGCAGCGCCGGCAGATCGCGGAACACGCGGTCCACCGGGTGCGCTGCACGACCATCGAGCAGGCGCGAGCCACTGCGCTCCGGCGCCGGGTGCTGTGCAATCAGCTCGGGCGGCAGCGCGAAGTCGAAGTCGGCAACGGTGTACTCAGGGATCACGCTGGACTGGGCCTGCAGGAAGATCCGGCATTGGGATTCCCGCTTCCCGGGTGGTAGTCGCGCCGGGCGGCGTCGCAAAACCCCACCACGTTGATTCGGCAAGAGGCACGCGGCGGACAGTGCTGAAGATCAGCGCACGCGCGCCGTTGCGCCGCCGTCAAAAGCGCATCAGGAAGTTGGCGCCCAAAAACGGAGAGAGATCAAAGTCTTCTTCCTGGATGCGATTACCCGTTGGGTCCTCGACCCTGAGTTTTCCGTTCGCCACCGCGCCGGCGTACAGATTGAGGGTCAGCGTCTCGCCCAGATCACGGGTCGCGCGAACGAACACCGGAACACCCGAAATCTGTCCGATACCGTTGGGCGTTGGCCCGCTCTCGCTGAGGCGATAGCGGACGACGCGGTAGGCCGCCCCCACGCCAGCCGACCAGCCGCTGTCGAACAGGTAGTCGAGTTCGAGACCTGCCGGACCGGTGGGCCCGGCGGGCAGCGGATTCTTCAACAACCACCTTTCGCTGAGGCGCCAGTTGATGATCGGGAAGGGCGTGAAGTTGTTTTCCTCGAGACGGCTGAAGGCCGAGAAGCCGAGCCCCAGAAAATTGCCGTCTGCATAGCGCTTCACCGCAGAAAAGGATGCGCCCCAAACCAGCGAGTCGCCGGTCTTGGCGCCGTTTTCCTTGAACCAATCGACTGACGGCGTGGCGCCGAGGCTCCACCCGTCTTCCAGCGCGTAGGTGAGCGGCGTCGAAAAACCGTAGCGCTGTAGCGTCTGCCACGGCGCTACGCCACCGAAGGCGACGGGGTTGTTGAACGAGTTGTCGGAGTAGTCGTAGTTCAACGTGATGCCAGCGCGATTGCCGCCACCGAGGTCGAGCGACGTGCCCGCTCGCAGGATCACACCGGTAACGTCGACGTTCCCGCCAAGATCGAGATCGGCTTCCTCGCGAACCGGACTCACCGAAACGAAGGAGCGCCAAGGCGACTGCTGAGCAAGCGCGGCCGCCGACATGCTGAGTGCGGCCAAGGCAAGTGCTGCTTGAGTGAGGCTGTGTGCTTTGGAGTTCATGGCCGTTGGAAGTTTGTAGGGTTGCCAAGAGCTGTTGAATCACAGTCTCTGTGGACAGCATCTTTGTTGATGCTCAAACGCTGGATCCACGCGGTCGATGACCTCAACTGGCGGACTCCCTACACTATACGTATGGCCATGGAGACTCGACAGAAGCGCCAACTTTCGTTGTCACGCAGCCTCCAGCCCGTCGAGCAGCGGGCCGACGCATCCGCCCGCGAGCCGGTGCCATGAGCGCTACCGAACCGGCCGCGACCTCAGCGAAGCCCGCCGCCAAGTCGGCACCGCAGAAGGCGATGGAAAAGCTCGGCCTGCGACGCGATATCGACCTCGCGCTGCACCTGCCGCTGCGCTACGAAGACGAGACCCGCATCGTGCCGATCGCCGCCGCGCGGCCGGGTGTGGCGGCGCAGGTCGAGGGCGTGGTGCGCGACGTGCGCGTCGAGCCTCGGCCGCGCCGCCAGCTCGTGGTGCATCTGCAAGACGCAGCCGGCGACGAGCTGGTGTTGCGCTTTCTGCACTTCTATCCCTCGCACCAGAAGAGTTTTGCAGCCGGGCAACGGGTGCGCGTGCGAGGCGAGCCTCGCGGCGGCTTCTTCGGGCTGGAGATGGTGCATCCCACCTTCAAGGCGGTGCAGGCCGACACACCGCTGGCCACCTCGCTGACGCCGGTTTACCCGGCCAGCGCGCAACTGCCGCAGACCTATCTGCGCAAGGCCATCGGCGCGGCGTTGGCGCGGGCGCCGCTGCACGAGCTGCTGCCGGCCGG